>JBASVF010000393.1:0-3989 GCA_049275795.1 Desulfomonilia bacterium | reverse complement strand
ATATCGCCCCGTGCAGCGAGGTTACCTTTGCCGTGGTATGGCCGCTTACACCGGCGGCGATGCGCCTGGAATCGATCACGGCCGTTTTTACGCCCGCCTCCTGCAGCAACACTCCGGTAGTCAACCCCGCGATCCCTCCGCCCACCACGAGGGCATCAACCTTCAACTCGCCATCGAGGGCGAGATAATCGGTCTGGGGCGCGGTATCGAGCCAGAGCGTCGTGGGCCTTCCGGGCAGGTCGCCAACCGGGTCTGTAACCATCGGGTTTTCCTCGCTCATGATCTTCCTCCTTATTGCGGACGGAATGCCTCCTTTCCCGGGGATTTATCCGGAAAGAAGACCCAGCGAGCATGGACGCGCACCCTGGGCGAACAGATTGCGTTCATGAAATGGACATCTGGATTGTTCCTCTCAGAGCTTCCGTCCGGAATAAAAAGTCACGAGCCAAGAGCATCTCCGTTTGGGTAAGGGAGGAAACTATCCTTTTTACGGAGGCACCGATGGCTCGTACAAATGATGATAACAGCGTATCACGATTTCACAAGAGGCCTGTGCGCTCAAGGACACGTATACCGGTCATGCAGCGCCAAGCTGAGCAGCGGCTCTTCCCGGGCAGGCCGTCAGTCCACCGGGCCCGGCCCCCTTCCTTGCGTGCCGGGAGAGCCAGGCAAGTTACTCTCGAAGAGGGTTTCCCGGCCCTCAAGAATATTTTCCCGGGGCCGAAATAGAATAGCAATGAGAAAGGTATTCGAATCAGAGCGATTCGTGAAGAGACCGGCATGAAATGGCAAATCCTGATCGTCGACGACTCCAACGTGGTCAAGGCGGTCCTCATGAAGGTCCTCGGGGACAGCGGTGCTCCCATCAAGCGGATATTCGACGCATCGAACGGCTGGGACGCACTGGAGATCTTGAGGAAGGAATCCATTGACCTCGTGTTCGCGGACATCAACATGCCCGTGATGACCGGGGTGGAGATGGTCGAGAACATGGCCGACGACCCGGAGCTCAGCAAAGTGCCCGTGATCATGATCTCGACCGAAGGCAGCTCGGTCAGAAGGGAATACCTGAAGAGCAAGGGCGTAAGGGCTTACATCCGCAAGCCTTTCACAGAGGAACAGATCCGCACCGTGGTGCGGGAGGTGATGCTTGGCCGCTGAGAACGCCCTCTTGAACCGCGCCCTGATCGAGGCGGTGAGCTCTACCTTGCAGCACATGGCCTCCACCGCCGTGGAGCTGATGGAACCCGATGAAGCTCCCCGCTTCGACAAAACCCTCATCCACGCGCATATCACCTTTTCGGGCCATGGGTCCGGAGAGCTCGGCATGCTCATGGACCCCGATTTCGCAGCGATTCTCGCCTCGCGAGTGCTTGGGGTCGATGCCGCGGAACCCCTGTTCCAAGAAACCGTTCTCGACGCCGTCAAGGAGCTGCTCAACGTGATCTGCGGGCAGTTCCTGACATTCAGGTTCGGCGAGGAGCCGGTGTTCTCACTCGGCGTACCGCGGGTGTTCCCCCTCGGCGCGCAGGCGTGCAACATGCTGGTCTCCAGCTCGCCTATCCTGGTCTTTCAATGCGGGCCCTCGATCCTGCCCGTATACGCGCGGGTCCGCCAGGCTCCGTAAGGTCCAGGCTCAAGGCATACACCGGCATCTCAGGGCCTCAAGCCCCCGCCCCGCCCCTTTGCGCGAGCGGCAAGCACATGGGCGTACACCCGGCTCATTTCCTGCCCGAACCTCTCGATGCTGTACGCGGCGGCAAATTTCCGGGCATTCTTCGAGAGCCTTTCCCTGAGCCCGTTATCCACGAGGAGCTCCTCGACCCGTGCGCTCCACCTCTCGGTGTCCTGCGGTGTCTTGTACCCGTTGAACCCGTCCTGGACGATATCGTCGATGCCGCTCGATCTCACCGCAACGACCGGCATGCCCGCAGCCATGGCCTCCAGGATCACCATGCCCTGCGTTTCCGAGCGTGAGGTAAACACGAACACATCTCCCAACGCACAGTAGAGAGGGATCTCTTCCGGGGGCACCGCACCTGTGAGCAGTACCTTCTCTGTAAGACCCATGGCGCGTATCCGGTCGGCCAGCCGGTCCATATCGGCGCCTTGGCCCACGATGACGAGCTTGAACGGCATCCTCGAGCGCCGGGCGAGCGTCTGGATCGCATCGAGCATGAAATCGAGGTTCTTCTCCCTGCTCAATCGCGAGATGCTGATCAGCACCCTTTCCCGGTCGATGCCGAGCCTGGTACGCAGGGCCTGGAGATCAGCGGCATCCACCTGCTGGAAGCGATCGTACTCGATGCCGGTCGGCTGCACGAAGATGGCGCTCCTGACACCGATGGTCCGGAGGTAGTCCTCGGCCGAGCCGGTAGGCACCACTACGGCGTCGCATAGGTTTGCGAAGCGCTTGATCATGGCATGTGAGATGAGGTTCCGGAACAGTGCCCCGGGCAGCGGCACGAAGTGCGCGTAATGCTCTAGGCGCGTGTGATAGGTGTACACTGCCGGCACCTTCAGCCGCCGGGCAATGAACAGCCCTGCCGAGCCGAGCCAGAACGGGTGGTGGAGGTGTATGACGTCCGGCCGGAAGGCGGCCGCCTTTCTCAGCTCGCGAAAGGCCAGCAGGTTCGCCACCCGGAACTCGTTCTTCTTTCCCATCTTCATGATCGAGGGAATCCTGATGGTATCCGGCTCGCTTTCGGTCTCCGTCCGGCTCTCGTACCGGGGGGCAACGACCAGCACCCGGTGACCCAGTGCATCGAGCCCTCTGCGCAGCCGGTCGATGGATATGGGCACTCCGCCGATGAAGGGCAGGAAGTTGTTGGTGAACATGGCAACCCGCAAGCGGCGGACCAGGAACGGCTCGAGATCCAGGTCGAAATCCGGGTAGAAGTCCCGCTCCCGGAAAATCAGGAAGTACAGCCAGATGGCGATGCAGACCAGCACGCACATCACGAGCAGGAAGTTGAGGTAGTCGACGTAGAACAGCGAGTGGACGAAGAACCACAGGCTCTCAAGCGTGCGCAGGATTGCGTGCTGGCCGATCTCCAGCCGGACCGGCGTGATATCGACCTTCCCGCCGTCAACCGTGACGAGGAGGTAGTGATAGTAGCTGTGGTCGGTGTTGAGCACCAGCCCGCCGGCCCCGCCGGTCACCACGTACGAGGTGCCGCTGCGGTGCTGGAGCGAGAACACTGGCAGGTGGGCGGAAAATACCGCGTCCACGCCAAACCTCTCGACGAGCCCGGTGAATTGCTCGTATAAGTCTTCGGACAACGGCGGGTCGCTGTCGAAGCCGAGCAGGCCCCGCCTGTCGACCGGCCACAGCGGTTGTCCGGAAAAGATGAAGGTGTGTCCGCCGTGGCCCACGCTCAGCTCCTCTTTCAGCCAGCGAAGCTGCCAGCCCCAAGCTGTCTTGCCCGTGCAGTCGAGAAACACGAACCGGCTGTTGCCAGCCGAGAAGGCGAAGAGATACGGGCCGAAGTGATCGTAGAACCAGTAGCCACCCAGCAGGCTGTGCTCGTGCTCGCCATAGGTGAGGAGGTACGGCATCCGAAGCCGGCTCAAGCTTCGGTAAATGGCTCGGTACTTGTCCTCGCCCCCGCTGAGCACCGCATCTCCGGCCGAGACCACGAAATCCGCGCCGCTTGCATTGAGCATGGGGATGATCTTGCGCTCGAAGATCCCCACCGAGTTGTTGATATTGCCTACCACGGCAAAGCTGTAGGTGGTCCTGCCCTCGAGCAGCTCTTCTATCCGTTCGACCTGCAGGGCATGAACCGCCTCGAAGTACGGCTCGGCAACCATGAGGTAGACCTTGTAGCCGATGAGCGAGATAATCAGCAGGATATTCAGGTAGAAGAACAGCCTGAGCCTGCGAGACCGGTTCATGGCGCGATTTCCTTTCGACATTCCCGAATCTTGAGCACCGGGGCCGTCGAGGGGCGATTTCCGTGACGGTCTCCCGGACGGGCCGATGGGGG
>JBASVF010000392.1:0-6971 GCA_049275795.1 Desulfomonilia bacterium | reverse complement strand
TACCACGGGCACACCGCCCACCCACCATCCCCTGCCGCTGACCAATGCCCTGCGCGAGGACTCGACACGCCCGTCCCAGAGCCTGGACGAGGCCCTCCTCAATGCGCCGAAGCACGAGAAGGGGTTTTTCGTGGTGCCCGGGATGATCGAGTAGGAGACGTCATGCTTGAGACCGCTCGCCTCTATCGGAGATACGAGAAATCCCCGGTCGCAGAGACGGAGAGGCTCATCGAGAGGATCAGGGCGGACCGGCTCAACGCCTTTGTAACGCTCGATATTCCCGGCGCCCTCGACGCGGCCCGTGCAGCCGAAGGGCTGCTGGCATCCGGGAACGCCCACGCCCTGGCCGGGATCCCGGTGGCGGTCAAGGACAACATCTGTACGAAGGGCCTGCTTACCACCTGCGCCTCGCGGGCGCTTTCCAATTTCGTTCCCCCTTACGATGCAACGGTCGTCCGCAAGCTCAGGGAAGCCGGGGCCGTTATCCTGGGCAAGACAAACCTCGACGAGTTCGCCATGGGCTCGAACACAATCACGAGCTGCCACGGCCCGACCCGAAACCCCTGGGACCCGGCCAGGACCCCCGGGGGCTCGAGCGGAGGCTCTGCAGCGGCTGTGGCGGCAGGGCTCTGTGCCGGGGCCCTGGGATCGGATACCGGTGGGTCCATCCGCATGCCTGCGTGCTTTTGCGGCATCATCGGGCTCAAGCCCACCTACGGGGCGGTGTCGCGCTATGGCCTGGTGGCCTTTGCCTCGTCCCTGGACCAGATCGGGCCCATGACCCTGACGGCGCGCGATGCAGCCGTGCTCTTCGACGCGATCAAGGGGTACGACCCCCTGGATTCCACGAGCATCCCCCGCGAGTATGGGCCCACGGACCTCGACGGTCTCGATCTTGCCGGGGTGCGCATCGGCGTTCCTCCCGAGTTCTTCAGCCAGGGGCTTGCGCCCGATGTTCGCGACGCGGTGCGCTCCGGGATCGAAACCTTCCACGAGCTGGGCGCCCGGATCGTCGAGGTGGAGCTCCCCCACGCCAGGTACGGCGTGGCTGCCTACTACATCCTGGCGACAGCCGAGGCGAGCTCGAACCTCGCACGCTACAACGGCGTGAGGTACGGCCTCAGGGCCGAGGGAGACGACCTGGAGGGCATGTATAACGAGACCCGGACCCGGGGGTTCGGACCCGAGGTGAAGCGAAGGATCATGCTGGGCACCTATGTGCTCTCCGCCGGATACTACGAGGCCTATTACCGCAAGGCCTCCCAGGTGAGGACCCTGATCGCCCGGGACTTCGAGAGCGCCTTTGCCCGCTGCGACCTCATCGCAGGGCCCACCTGCCCGGTCACCGCCTTCCGGCTCGACGAGATGATGGACGACCCCTTGAGCATCTACCTTCTGGATGTCTTCACCATCCCGGCCAACCTCGCCGGCCTGCCCGCCATCAGCATCCCCTGCGGGTTCGGCTCCGGCGGAATGCCCGTGGGCATGCAGCTGACGGCCCCGCACTTCCGCGAAGACCTGCTGCTCAGGGCGGGCATCACGTTCCAGGATCATACCTCATTCCATGGGGTAAGGCCATGAGTGCCTTTGAAGCGATCATCGGACTCGAGGTCCATGCACAGTTGCTTACGGACTCGAAGATCTTCTGCGGGTGCTCCACACGCTCCGGGCAGGCACCCAATACCGCGACCTGCCCGGTGTGCACGGGCATGCCGGGTGTGCTGCCCGTGCTCAACCGCAGGGCGGTCGACTTCGGCATCCTGCTGGGCCTGGCCACAGGCTGCCGCATCGCGAGACGGTGCATGTTCGCGCGCAAGAACTACTTCTACCCGGATCTGCCCAAGGGATACCAGATCACCCAGCACGAAACCCCCTTGTGTGAGGGCGGTTCGATCGAGATCCTTACCAGTGAGGGGACAAAGACCGTGGGTATCACCCGGATCCACATGGAAGAGGACGCGGGCAAGACCATACACGAGATGGAGGCCGGCCGCAGCCTCGTGGACTACAACCGCTCGGGCGTGCCCCTGCTGGAGATCGTCTCCGAGCCCGTTATTTCCAGCCCGGACGAGGCCGCGGCATATCTGCGCGAGCTCCGCCTCATCCTCATGTACCTGGGCATCTGCGACGGCAACCTCGAGGAAGGGTCCATGCGCTGCGATGCCAACGTATCCCTGAGGCCGGCCGGGTCGGGGCTCATGGGCACCCGCACCGAGCTCAAGAACATGAACTCGTTCCGCAATATCCAGAGGGCCCTGAAACACGAGATCTCCCGGCAGCAAAAGATCCTGGAGGCCGGAGGAGAGGTGCTCCAGGAGACCATGCTCTGGGACGACTCGCGGGGCGTTACCGTTCCCATGAGGTCCAAGGAGGAGAGCCACGACTACCGCTATTTCCCCGAGCCCGACCTCGTGCCCGTGGAGATCGACGAGGCCTGGATCGACAGGCTCAGGAGGGAGCTCCCGGAGTTGCCTGCGGCAAGGCGCTCGAGGCTGTGCCGTCAGTACGGCATTCCCCCCTACGATGCGGGCGTGCTCACCCAGAGCAGGGAGCTGGCCGACTACTTCGAGGCGTGTGTACGCGAGCTCGACGCGCCCAAGGAGATCAGCAACTGGATCATGACCGAGGTCATGCGTGCCCTCAACGAAACCGGCGATCCCATCACCGCATTCAAGGTCCGGCCTGGGGCCCTCGCCGGGCTCGTGGGCCTGGTAAGGAAGGGGAGCATATCCGGGTCCATGGCAAAGGAGGTTTTTGCCGAGATGGTCTCCACCGGCGGAGACCCGGACGAGATCGTGAGCAGGCGGGGCCTCGGGCAGATCAGTGATCGGGGCAGGCTCGCCGCCCTGGCCCGGGAGATCATCGAGAAGCACCCGGCCGAGGCGGAAAAGTACCGCGCCGGCAAGGCCGGGCTCCTGGGGTTCTTCGTTGGGCAGCTCATGAAGGCCACCCGCGGCGAGGCGAACCCGAAGCTCGCAAACCAGATCATGAAGGAGCTGTTGGAGGAATGAAGAAGCTGCACATAGCGGATACCGAGCAGGTCCGCTCCGGCGAGGTCACAGACGTGTACTTCCTGCGCACCGAGAAGATCCTCCGGGAGAGGGGCCTGAACAGGCAGGCCTGCATGGAGGTCTTCCTCAAGTCCTTTCCGGACGAGACCTACCGCTGGGGGGTCTTCGCCGGGCTGGAGGAGGCGCTCGTCGTCCTCGAAGGCAGGCCGGTCACGGTACGGGCCCTGCCCGAGGGAAGCGTGTTCACTCCAGGGACCCCGGTGATGACGATCGAGGGCAGGTACCTCGACTTCGGCGAGCTCGAGACCGCGGTGCTGGGCTGCCTGTGCCAGGCCTCAGGCATCGCCACCCGGGCCTCGCGGTACCGGCTCGCGGCCGGCCGGAAGCTCCTGGTCAGCTTTGGAGCCAGGCGCATACACCCGGCGATCGCGCCCATGGTGGAGCGCGCGGCCTTCGTCGGTGGGTGCGACGGGGTCGCGGCCGTGGCCAGCGCCCGGCTCATCGGCGAGCAACCCTCGGGCACCATTCCCCATGCCCTGATCCTCATCATGGGCGACACCGTGGAGGCCACCCGGGCCTTTGACGAGGTGATCGAGAAGACCGTTCCCAGGGTGGCGCTCATCGATACCTTCAACGACGAGAAGTTTGAGGCGGTTCGCGTGGCAGAAAGCCTCGGAGCCGGCCTCTACGGGGTGCGGCTCGACACCCCGTCCTCGCGGAGAGGGAATTTCAAGGCCATCCTTCAGGAGGTGCGTTGGGAGCTCGATCTCAGGGGCTTCTCCCACGTGAAGCTCTTCGTCTCGGGGGGGCTTAGCATATCCGATGTCCTCGAACTCACGGACGCGGTGGATGCCTTCGGCGTCGGCACCGGCATCTCGAGCGCGGCCTCCCTGGACTTCTCCATGGACATCGTGGAGATCGAGGGCAGGCCCGTAGCCAAGCGCGGCAAGCAATCGGGCAGGAAGTCGGTGCTTCGCTGCAGAGGGTGCATGCAGGACCACGTGGTGCCCTTCGGCGCGGGAAAGGCCTGCTCGTGCCCGGGCGAGCCGGTAGAACGGCTGGTGGAGGTACTCAGGTCCGGGTCGCTCGTGAGCGCCCCGCCCGCTCCCAAGCAGGTGAGGGCACGGTGCCTCGAGGAACTCGCCGAGCTTGGAAATAACACCCCGGTAAAGGAGTTGCTTGGGATATGATCAGCCCGTTTTACTTCCAGGACCACACGTTTTACATCCTCGACCAGCGGGGGCTCCCTGTCAGAGAGGAATGGATCGCCTGCACCGGGGCAGGGGAGGTGGCAACGGCTATCGGGACCCTGGCGGTCCGTGGGGCGCCCGCCATCGGGATCGCGGCGGCCTTCGGGTGCGCCCTGGCCGCGAGGTCGGGAAGGGACGAGCTCGAGCGGGCTTCGCGAATGCTCATCGAGACACGGCCGACCGCGGTCAATCTCGCCTGGGCAGTGAACAGGGTGTTGGGCTCGCTCCGGGACGTCCCGGATGAGGATCTGTACCCGGCCGCGCTGAGAGAGGCGCAGGAGATCTGGGACGAAGAGAAGCGGGCCAACGAGGCCATGGCCGTCCTGGGCGCGGGCCTGTTTCCTAAGGGCAGGAAAGTCTCGATTCTTACCCACTGCAACGCGGGCTCGCTCGCGACCGGGGGTATCGGAACGGCGTTGGGCGTGGTGAAGAAGCTCAACCAACAGGGCAGGCTCGAGCGCCTCTACATGGACGAGACGCGACCACTCCTTCAGGGAGCCCGGATCACGGCTTACGAGATGTGCCGGGAGGGGGTGCCCTCAACGCTCATTACGGACAGCATGGCCGGCTGGCTGATGAAGACGGGCAGGATCGACGCCGTGATCGTGGGCGCCGACCGCATCGCCAGGAATTTCGACGCGGCCAACAAGATCGGCACCTACTCACTGGCTGTTCTGGCCAAGGCCCACGGCATTCCCTTCTACATCGCAGCCCCTGTCTCGACCTTTGACCCGGCGTGCGCCACGGGAGCGGACATCCCCATCGAGGAGCGCCATCACTCCGAGGTGCTCACGTTCCAGGGGTGCCGGTGCGCGCCCGAGGTCGACGTGTACAACCCCGCCTTCGACGTGACCGAGAGCAGCCTCATCACCGCGGTGATCACCGAGAAACGGGTTTTCTTCCCGAACGGGGAAGAGGCCGGACAGGGTTTGTCATCCCGGGGCTGAAGAGAGCCCTGCTCCGGGCATATCCGCGAAAGTCGGGGCGGATGTTCCGGGTCCCCGGCCGCGCGGCCGTTGATCCCCGTGGTGAAAAACGGTAGGGCGGCGGCCCTTCACCCCCTCCTGCCGTTTCCGTTTCCCGGGGTGGAGACGATGAGGCGATACTCACCCTTGAACCACTCCTTCTTGAGCATCCGGTCCTCGGTAATGGAGAGATCCTTTTCGTCCAGGAGTCCGAAAAACTCGCTCTCGTAGGTCACCCTGCCGAAGTCTACGGTGGTGAAATACTTCAGGCGGGGCTTGATGAACTCGAGCATCGGGGAGCGCTCCTTGAACATGGTCTGAAAAAACACCACCTCGCCGTGATCCTTAAGCCAGGGCTTGATGCGGTCGAGCACCAGGTGTTGATCCTTCAGGAGCATGAAGCTCATGCTGAAGAGGATGTAGTCGAAGCACCCGTGCCGGGGTGGAACATACGATTCCACCGGCGAGTGGAGAACCCTGATCTGCCCGGAGAGACCCCAGCGCCGGATCAGGCTCCGGCAGTGCCTCAGGTATGCCGGGTTGATGTCGATGCCCGTAATGTCGAGCCCCTTTGATCTGATGAGGCGGTGGTGTCGATTGATCATGATACCGTTGCCGATGCCAACGTCGAGGATTCTCGAGCCCGGAGCGAAGTGCTCGAGGCAGTTCTGGTAGCACAGGTGCGTCACGTCGTCGATGATGAGCTTGTAAAGATAGTTGATCATTGCTCAAACCCCCTGGACATACCAATAATGGTAAGAAAGCACCTGCTGGTGCACAAGTAACCCGCAGGGGGGAAAATGAAAATGCCCGGATATATCGTTCGTTGAACCCGTATTCCCGGGAGCCGTCCCTCAGGCGCGCATCCTCGAAATCGCCACCTTGAGCGCGGAGATCACGGCCGCCGGTATGACCCTGAGGAACAGGGGCATCCAGCCCGGAGACGGCGGCTCGTAGGCGGGGTTTTCCTCCATGGTCGCGGCTCCGGCGGGGCAGGCCTCGGCGCACAGTCCGCAGCCGATGCACCGGCCGGGCTCGTAAGCGTGGGACCCTTCGAGGAATGTGTGGGCGTGTGTGTTGCACACCCCTGCGCAGGCGCCGCACCCGGTGCAGAGATCTTCGTCCACCCGGGCCAGGAAGTGCGGCTGCGCCAGGAAGGCCCGACCGCCGAAGCGGTTGACCGCCTCCAGGTAGTGGCAGCAGCAGTCGCAGCAGGTGCACACCGCGTTCGGTTGCGAGGGCTTTAGGTTCGCGGTCATGAACACGAGGCCCTGCTCCCATCTCCTGCGCACGATCGAGCGCATCTCTCCCCTGCTCACCAGGCGGCCGGAGCCGGTTTTCTCCACGGACCGCGCAAAGGAACCGAACACCAGGCACCCGTCCTCGGGGAGAGCCCTCAGGCATTCCTTACCCGAGAACCGGGCGGACTGCCGGCACTGGCAGACGTTCAAGACGGCCATGTGCTCGTGCGAGTCGATCATCTTCGACATGAGGTCTGCATCCAGCACGCGGCTCTTCTGCTCCACGGCCTGCTGAACCGGGATGTTGCGGACCGCGGGGAAGGGCCGGGTGCTGTAGGGGACCGTGAAGCCGGTGGCGAACAGGGCGTTGATGAGCTGGGCGTACCTGCGGTGCCAGGACGTATCGCTCCCGTCCTTGAGGAGATACTCGAACATCCCGGGTATGAGCGGTAGGAGCGCGTAACGCTGTCTCGAGCGCAGGATGACCTTTCTCCGGGCCATGGC
>JBASVF010000391.1:0-1630 GCA_049275795.1 Desulfomonilia bacterium | reverse complement strand
CGATGAGCGTTGTCAGCCCGTTGGTGCGCAGCTCCATGTCGATTCCGGTCTCGCGGATCTCGACCTTATCCACCAGGAGGCGGATGAGCCGGTTTCGCTCCACCGGGAAAAGGTCTTCCCAGAAGCCCTCGACATTCTGGAAGGCCTCCGAGACATCCTGCTCCGTGATGCTGTTCCCCCGGTAGGCTCTGCATCGCTCGCTCACGTGCGTCAGTTGTTTCGAGAGCTCGACCGCCTGGCGGTTGACGGCCGTCAGCATCTCTGCCTTGCCCGGCTGATCGTTGGCGGGTTTCATAAGTTCGATGGCTTGCTCCCGCGCCTGCGATAGCTCCATCTCGAGTTGGGCTTTCTGCTTGAACAGCCGCTCCCGCTCCGCCTGCTCGATGTCCCGGGCCGCGAAGTAGGTTTTGGCTACCAGTGTCGGCGTGCGGAACACCGCGCTCAACTGCTCGATTACCGCCTGCTCGATGTCCCCGGCGGGAATCCGTTTGAGCGGGCACCGGCTCACGGTCCGCTTGCTGTCCTTCTGACAGATGTAATAGGTATAGTGGCGGCCGTTCTTGCGGGCGTAGGTCGGTCCCATCGAGCAGCCGCAGTGGCCGCAGCGGATGACGCCTTTCAGCGGGGCTACCATTTTGGTTCTGGCCATGGAAACCTTGACCGGTTTGTTGTCCTCTAGGATGGCCTGAACCTTATTCCAGGTCGCCCGGTCGATGATCCCTTCGTGCTCACCAGGGTAGCTGCGATCCTTGTGGGCGATCTCGCCGATATAGATCCGGTTGTTCAGCAGCCGGTAGATATGGGCGGTGTTCCATTCGGAGCCCTCGCGCACCTTGCCCTTCTTAGTCGTCCAGGCCTTGGTGCGGTAACCCTGTTCGTTCAGCTCCTGACCCAGCTTCTTGGCCGAGCCGATCTGGATAAAGCGCCGGAAGATGTACTGCACCGTCCTGGCTTCATCGGGGTTGACTAGCAGCTTCTTGTTATCCCGGTCGACGTCGTATCCGAGAATGGGTACGCCGCCGCAGTATTTCCCTCGGCGCTTGGCGGCCGCCACCTTGTCCCGGATGCGCTCGGCGATGACCTCCCGCTCGTACTGGGCGAAGGTGATCAGGATGCCGAGAAACATCCGTCCGGTGGGGTCGGTGGTGCTGAAGTGCTGGGTGACCGAGACGAAGCTGACACCCTTCTCGTTGAAGAGGTCGATCATCTTCATGAAGTCCAGCAGCGAGCGGGACAGCCGGTCGACCTTGTAGACCACGATCACATCAATCTTCCCGGCATCGATGTCCGCCAGCAGGCGACGCAGCCCCGGACGCTCCATGTTCCCACCCGAGAAACCACCATCGTCGTAGCGATCCGGCAAAGCCGTCCAGCCACGCATTCTCTGGGCTTCGATATAGTGTTCCGCCGATTCCCGTTGCGCATCCAACGAGTTGAACTCCTGTTCGAGCCCCTCCTCGTGGCTCTTGCGTGTGTAGATGGCACAGCGCAGGGTCTTGTTCTTGCCCGGCGCGACATTGCTGTTATCAAGCATCCGAACCTCCCTCGGCTTTTCTGCCGTAAACCTTCTTCAGCCCGAAAAAGACTTTGCCGTTCCAGCGCGTCCCGGTGATCTCCCTGGCCACCGCGC
>JBASVF010000390.1:0-5095 GCA_049275795.1 Desulfomonilia bacterium | reverse complement strand
GTACCTTGCCAGGCGCAAGGACGGTACGACCTTCCCGGTGCTCGTGCACACGTCCGTGATCATGAAGAATGGAAAACCTTCAGGCATCAGGGGCTTTGCCATCGACATCAGCGACAAGAAAATCCTTGAGCAGCAGCTCATGCGGGCCCAGAAGATGGAGGCCATCGGGACCCTGGCGGGAGGGATCGCCCACGATTTCAACAACCTGCTCATGGGCATCCTGGGCAATGTATCGCTGATGCTCATGGGCATGGAGGATAGCCATCCGTTCCATGACCGCCTGAAGAACATCGAGGAGTACGTCCAACGCGGCTCCGAGCTCACACGGCAATTCCTGGGTTTCGCCCGGGGAGGGAAGTACGAGGTGAAGACCACCCATCTCGGAGACTTCATACACAAGAGCGCCGAGATGTTCGGGAGGACCAAGAAAGAGATCCGCATCCACGAGCGCGTGCAGGAGGATGGTCTGTGGGTTGTCGACGTGGATCGGAGCCAGATGGAGCAGGTGATGCTCAACCTGTTCGTGAATGCCTGGCAGGCAATGCCGGGCGGTGGAGATCTGTACCTGTCAACGGAGAACGTGGAGCTCGGACCGGACGAGGTCGCACCCTTCGGCCTTAGGTACGGCAGGTATGTGAAGGTCTCGGTCACGGACACGGGCGTTGGGATAGACGAGTCGATCAAGGCGCGGATCTTCGAGCCGTTCTTCACCACCAAGACCAAGGGCCGGGGGACCGGCCTCGGGCTTGCCTCGGTATACGGGATCGTCAAGAATCACAAAGGCTTCATAACGGTTGATAGCAAGAAGGGGGCCGGATCCACCTTCACCATTTACCTCCCCGCCTCCGCCGGGACCGTGGAAGAGGATCGGCCCCTGTCGGGTGATATCCAGACCGGCAGGGAAACCGTGCTGCTCGTGGATGACGAGGAGATGGTCCTCGATGTCGGGTCCGCGATCCTCGAGAAGCTCGGCTACCGGGTCCTCACCGCATCCGGTGGCAGAGAGGGGATCGAGGTCTTCGACAGCAACCGCGGATCCATATCCCTGGTGGTGCTGGACATGATAATGCCCGATCTCGGGGGCAGAGAAACCTTCGAGGCCTTGAGGAAGATCGATCCGGGCGTGAAGGTGCTGCTCTCAAGCGGCTACAGCCTTGACGGGCAGGCCAGGGAGATCATGGAGAGCGGCTGCAACGGGTTCATCCAGAAGCCATTCAGCATCAAGGCCCTCGCCGAGAAGATCCGGGAAATCCTCGATAGCAGGTAGGCTCTCTCCCGCTCGCATCCACGCGTGAGGCTCTCTCCCCATGGATCGAGAGGGCGGTCACGGTGCCCGGGCATACCAAGCGGCCGCCCCCGCGGAGCGCTTCGCGCCGTTGATGAGGCGGGATGAACCGCCTATACATCAACTCATATCATCTTGCCGCTTTTGTGCCTGGAGTGACGTGGACGGCGCCTGACATGAAGAAACGGGTATTCTCCGGTATCCAACCGACCGGTACGGTTCACATCGGGAACTACCTTGCTGCAATCCGGCAGTGGGTAAATGCACAGCGTGAGAACGACTCCATATTCTGCATCGTGGACCTCCATGCCATCACGGTGCACCAGGAGCCCCGCGTTCTCAAGACCAAGAACCTGGAGACCACTGGGATCCTGCTGGCAGCGGGCATAGATCCGCAGGTCTCCACCCTGTTTCTCCAGTCGCAGGTGGGTGCCCATGCAGAGCTCGCCTGGCTGCTCAACTGCATCATACCCATGGGCTGGATGCTCCGCATGACCCAGTTCAAGGAGAAATCAGGAAGGCACCGGCAGCAGGTCAGCATGGGCCTCTTCGATTACCCTGCGCTCATGGCTGCTGACATCCTCCTGTACCAGGCGGATCTCGTTCCGGTCGGCGAGGATCAGAAGCAGCACGTGGAGCTCGCCCGGGACGCGGCCCGAAGGTTCAACACGCTCTACGGCGATACGTTCAGACTGCCCGAGCTGGTGATTCCGAACGTGGGGTCAAGGATCATGTCCCTGGACGACCCTTTGAGGAAGATGAGCAAGCCCGGGACCGGGCGTGGCGGCGTCATTGGGCTGCTGGATCCGCCTGACCTGATCCGGTCTAAGATCATGAGGGCCGTGACCGATTCCCTGCGGGAGATCGTCTTCGATGAGAACCGGCCCGGGATCCATAACCTCCTGGTCATCTACGAACTGTTCACCGGCATGGGCAGGCAGGAGATCGAGCAGCGCTTTTCAGGCAGAGGGTACGCCGAGTTCAAGGCAGAGCTTGCAGATGTGGTCATCAGTAAGCTCGCACCCATACAGGGCAGGTATCGGGAGCTGATGGAAGACCCGGGGCATATCGGCAGAGTGCTGGATGATGGGGCCTCCAAGGTACGTTCCATGGCAGAACGCACACTCGTGATGGTAAAGGAGAAGATGGGGCTCGGGCTTCCCTGAGACGTCCGCCGATGGCACCGGGTCCATCGGCCATTGTTCCCGGGATCTTACGCGCTCTCTTCGTATGAACCCGCACGTCGAGCGGCTTGGGTGGATCTCCCCGTGGACGAACCTGGGGATTGCCGCGAGAAGGCAACCGGCATAGTTCCTGTCCGCTCGTCAAAAGAGGAGACAAGCGGGCAGGAACTGCCGGGTCGGGGGATCTCAGTCGCTGCGATAGTCTTCGGCCCAATATCCGAAGAACAGGTCTCTGTGAGGTTTCACCACCTTTTCAGCATCGTAGATGGTCGTTCCATCCGTTTTCAGCCACAAGCGGACGTCGTCGATATTCTCCCTGTCGATGCCCTCGATATTCATCAGTTCGCTGACATCGTCCATGGGTCCGCTCGTTTCACGGTAGGTAACGATATTTCGTGCCACCTCCTCGGAATCCGGGATGTTGCTCATACCCAGGAACCACTCCAACTCTTCTTCAGTGGCGGTGTTCACGTTCGCCATTCCTCTACCCCAGGGGTAGTAGTCTGCATTGGCCATGCCATTAAAGGCAAACATGAGCACCAGCATTGCCAACCCGAGTGTGATAAGCCTTTTCATGGCCTTCCCTCCTTGTTGTGCCTTGTTGCTCTTGTAGAGAGCATGTCAATACTATAGTGACAAACGGCGTGGAATAAAGGGGTGGCTGGGAAGTGTCTGGAATGACAAGGCATGGTGTTCCGGATAGAGCGGCTGGTCCACCGGATGGCTTGGAGGGATGGCGCACCTCGGGCGGCCCCGGGACCGGGCCGGCCTCTTGAATGGAAGGGTGGGCACACCGGCTGGATCATATCGAGAAGGCTGGATATGCCGGGTGAGACCCGCCAGTGCAACGTGCCATCCGCCCCGGATATCAAGAACGGGGCGGATGGCGGGCCCGGTTATCGCCTGGTGAAGACAGGACGTCTCCCGGTCGGGTTCATTCCTGGTACATGGACTCGATGAGGTCCTTGTACTGCGCATATATAGCCTTGCGCTTGACCTTCATGGTTGGGGTCACCTCACCGTCCTCGGTGTAGAGCTTCTTGTCGAGGAGCCGGAACTTGCGGATGTTCTCCACCCGGGCCAGCTGCCGGTTGACCTTGGCCACCTCCTCGGCGATGAGCTTTTCCACCTCTTCGGTCCGGGTGAGGCTGGCAAAGGTGGTGAACTGCACCTTGTGGTCCTGTGCCCACTTCACGACGTTTTCCTCGTCAATGACGATGATGGCCGAGATGAACTTCCTCCGATCGCCGATGACCACGGCATCGTTGATGTACGGTGAGAACTTGAGCAGGTTCTCGATGTACTGGGGCGCCACGTTCTTTCCGCCCGCCGTGACGATGAGGTCCTTCTTGCGGTCCGTGATCTTGAGGTAGCCATCGGAATCGATCTCGCCCACGTCGCCGGTATGGAACCAGCCGTCCTTGAGTGCTTCTCTCGTATTCTCCTCGTCCTTGAAGTATCCCTGGAAGATGCCTCCGTGGCGGACCAGGATCTCCCCATCCTCGGCGATCTTCACCTCGGAGCCGGGCAGGCTCTTTCCCACGGTGCCCAGCTTGAAGTTCTCGGTATCCGAGATGTGGGTGATGCCCGTGGTCTCGGTAAGCCCGTACCCCTCACGGATCGGGATCCCGATGCTCTGGAAGAACTTGAGCACCTCGTGGGAGATAGGCGCGGCACCGGAGAAGCCCAGGCGGACCCTGTCGAAGCCGAGGCGCTCCTTGAGCTTCCAGAATACGGCGAAGTAGGCGAGGTGGTAGGCGACAGCCAGGTGGAGGGGGGCTTTTCTGCCGGCAAGCCGGCAGTCGTTGTAGCGGCTTCCGATCTTGAAGGCCAGCCCGTACATGGTGCGCTTGAACCAGGTGGCATCCATCATCTTGAGCACGATGCCGGAATGGTATTTCTCCCAGATGCGCGGCACCGCGTGGAAGAGGGTGGGGGAGACGTCCTTGAGGTCGTTCATGACCGTGTCCGTGTTCTCGGTAAAGTTCACCACGTGGCCGACCCGCAGGTGCATCATGAGGTCGAAGATCTGCTCGTAGACGTGGTTCAAGGGCAGGAACGAGATGGTCTCGTCATCGACCTCGGTCCGGGTGATCTTGTCGGTCTGCCGGGCGATCCACCGGTAGTTGGCATGGGAGATCATGGCGCCCTTGGGAGGTCCCGTGGTGCCCGAGGTATAGATGATGGAAGCGGTCTCGTTCTCGCTGCCTTCATCCAGGATCACATCGAAGAGTCCGGGATTTTCCCGGTCAGTCTTTATGCCCAGCTCGATGAGATCCTGGAAGCTCATGATCATCTCATCGTCGAAATGCTTGAGCCCCTCCATGTCCCAGACCACGATCTTGCGCAGCTTGGGCGTGCGTTCGCGGAACACCAGGGCCTTGTCACACTGCTCCTCGTCCTCGCACAGGTACACCGTCGAATCGGAGTGCCCTACCACGTACTCGCACTCCGGGGCCGGGTTGGTCGTGTAGATGCCTACGAAGGTGCCTCCCAGGGACATGACGCCCAGAGCCGAGAAGAGCCACTCGGGCTTGTTCTCGCCGATGATGGATACGTGGTCGCCCCTCCTCACTCCCAGGGCATGGAGCCCCATGGCCACGTGGCGGACGGTCCTGGCGTACTG
>JBASVF010000389.1:0-5330 GCA_049275795.1 Desulfomonilia bacterium | reverse complement strand
CCATGGTGCCGGTCACCAGCGACACCAGCGAGGTCACCAGGGTTACGCCGGCCGAGGGGCCGTCCTTGGGAATGGCTCCGGCCGGGACGTGGATGTGGATGCTCTTGCCCTGCTCAAGCGGCCTGGTTGCACCCTTGATGATGCTCAGGGCGATCCTGGCCGACTCCTTCATCACGTCGCCCATCTGGCCCGTGAGGATCATCTCGTCCTTGCCCTCGACCAGTGCGGACTCCACGTAGAGGATCTCTCCGCCGTAGGGGGTCCAGGCGAGCCCGGTCGCCACACCCGGCACCCGGGTGCGGCGGCCCGACTCGGGCAGGAACCGCACCGGGCCCAGTGCCCGCTCCACGAAGGCGGTATCGATCACGAAGCTCTCTGGCCCGCTCCTGGCCACCTGGGAGGCGATCACCCGCAGGCACGAGGCGATCTCGCGCTTGAGGTTCCTCACCCCGGACTCACGGGTGTAGGAGCGAATGATGTGGTGTATCGCCTCATCGGCAAAATCGATATCCTGGCCGGTGAGCCCGTTCGCCTCGACCTCCTTGGGGATCAGGAAATTCCGGGCGATCTCGAGCTTGTCCTCGTGGGTGTAGCCCTCGATCTCCACGATCTCCATCCGGTCCCTCAAGGCGGGAGGGATCGTGTC
Organism: Desulfomonilia bacterium; assembly: GCA_049275795.1. Taxonomy (GTDB): domain Bacteria; phylum Desulfobacterota; class Desulfomonilia; order UBA1062; family UBA1062; genus Phosphitivorax. The sequence goes on along the minus strand of JBASVF010000389.1, from coordinate 4,684 downwards.
GGTGACGTTGGCCGTGGTGATGAAGAATACCTGGGAGAGGTCATAGCCCACGTTCAGGTAGTGGTCGGTGAAGTGAGAGTTCTGCTCCGGATCCAGCGCCTCCAGTAGTGCCGATGCCGGGTCCCCGTGGATGTCGTGGGAGAGCTTGTCGATCTCGTCGAGCATGAAGACCGGGTTGATGCTTCCCGCGGTCTTGATCCCGCCGATGATCCTACCGGGCATGGCGCCGATGTAGGTCCTGCGGTGCCCGCGGATCTCGGCCTCGTCGCGCACGCCTCCCAGCGAGATGCGCACGAACTTCCTTCCCATGGCCCGGGCGATGGACTTGCCCAGTGAGGTCTTGCCCACTCCCGGCGGTCCCACGAAGCACAGGATCGGGCCTTTGAGGTCATTCTTGAGCTTCTTGACCGAGAGGTACTCCAGGATCCGCTTCTTGGGCTTGCGCAGGTCGAAGTGGTCCTCGTTGAGAATGTCCTCCACGGTCTGGATATCGAGGTTGTCGTCGGTCCTCTCGTGCCAGGGCAGCTCGAGGATCCAGTCGAGGTAGGTGCGGATGGTGACATATTCCGAGGAGCCGGGCTGCATCCGGGAGAGGCGCTTGATGTCCTTGTCCACCTCGCGCTGGACCTCTTCGGGAAGGCCCTTGGCCTCGATCTCGTCCTTGAGCGTCTGGATCTCGTCCTCGGCGTCGCCCTGCACGTCCCCCAGCTCCTTCTTGATTGCCTTGAGCTGCTGGCGGAGGTAGTACTCGCGCTGTGCGTTGCTGATCTCGCCCTTGGCGCGCTCGGAGATCCTCAAGGAGAGCTCGAGGATATCGAGCTCCTCGCGCAGGGTTTCGTAGAGGATCGAGAACTTCCTGTGGAAATCGTCCTCTTCGAGGATCTGCTGTTTCCTGCCCACGGGTATGGGGAGGTTCGTCGCGGCCGTGCTCAGGAGGATCACGGGGTCCTTGAGCTTGGAGAGGTTCACCAGCACGGTCTCCAGGTTGTGGTATGATAGGCGCGCAAGCGCGCTCAGGACCTCCCTCGTGGAGTGGGCCAAGGCGTAGATCTCCCGGTCCGGCTCGAGATGCTCGGAAAGGCAGGTCACCCTGGCCTTCAGGTACGGCTCGGCGGAGACCTTCTCGTCCAGGGAGGCCTTGCGCACCCCGCGGATCATGATGGAGAGCTCGCCGTTCTTGGTCTGGGAGATCTTGGATATCTTCGCAACGCAGCCGATGCGGTACAGGCTTTCCCACAGGGCCTGCTCGCAGGCCGAGGCGTCGCGGATCCCGGTGGCCACGACGGGCGAGTCGGAGGCATAGAGCTCCTTGACCAGGGAGATGGATGCCTCGTTGGATACGATCAGCGGGAGGAGCCCCTCGGGGATCAGCACCGCGTCCTTCAGCGGCAGGACCGGGAGCACCTCGGGGCACTCCTCGGAAACGGCCGGTTTCGTTTCGTCGTTATTCTTGAATATGCTTTTTATCCAATCCATGCGATACTAGTAGGTTTCCTTGTTGCCAGTGTCAATCAGCCCTGACGAGATCCATCGACCCATGAGTTGGGAGGAAGGTCGGTATCAGGTGAGACCGTGGCGTTCTCGATCATGCTGAAGCTTCTGATGATACTCCTGGGTCCGATATGCGAGTTCCTGATCCATGTATTTGGCATGATCGTCACCCGTGCGTCAATGGTGCATTCGCCCATGATGTGAACGTTGGGCCATATCTCGACGTCCCGCCCGATCCGTGCCAGGGGGCTGATCCAGGCGCTCGCCGGGTCCATGATGGTCACGCCTTCGTCCATGAGCGCCCGGTTGATCCGCTGCTGCATGATCGCTGCCGCCTCACTGAGCTGAAGGCGGGAGTTGATGCCGTGCGCCTCGCGGTAGTCGTTGAGCAGGTAGGACGAGGCATACCCAGCCATCCTCACGATATCGGTCAGGTAGAACTCCTGCTTCGCATTGTCCGGAGAGAGCCTCTCCACGGCCTTCAGGAGGAAGGAAGCATCGATTACGTACACCCCGGTATTGATCTCGTCGATTGCCCTCTGGCGGGTATCGGCGTCATTGTGCTCTACGATGGCGATCACGCGGTTTTCCCAGTCGCGCACGATCCGGCCGTAGCCCGTGGGGTCGGGCATCCGGGCGGTCAGTACGCATACGGGTGACGCGGAGGCGCGATAGACCTCCATGAGGCGCTCTAGGGAGGAGCGCTCGATGAGCGGCATGTCCCCGGGAAGAATCACGACCTCGTCGGCTCCGGTCCTTTCGAGGGCCTCGCGTGCCACCAGGACGGCATGCCCGGTTCCCAGGGGAGGGTCCTGGATGACCTGTACCACCGGGAAATCCTTGAGGTAGTGCCCAACCACTTCCCTCCCGTGGCCGACTACGCAGATGGTCGAGGCTCCGAACCCGGAAGCGAGGCTGACCGGGTAATAGACCAAAGGCATCCCGAGAATCTCATGCATGACCTTTGGTTTTTCGGATTTTAATCTGGTACCTTTTCCTGCAGCCAGTATTATGGTACAAATCGAGTGCATTATGCTGCATTGCTACCATAACCGGGGGCTTTGCGCAAGAGACGAGACCCTTCCCTTGTAGCAGGGGGGGCATGTGTCGAGACGGCCTGGCAATCAGCGCCGCGTGAAGGAAAGGAGTGGGCGTCTATGGTATTTGAGTGGATTTTCGGGATCTTCTCCAGCGATCTTGCCATTGACTTGGGCACCGCAAACACCCTCGTCTATGCCCGTGACAAGGGCATTGTCCTATCGGAGCCCTCGGTAGTGGCCGTGAAGATGGAGCAAGGCGGTGTCAACCGGATCGTGGCCGTGGGCACCGAGGCCAAGAAGATGCTGGGAAGAACCCCTGAGAATATTCAGGCCATCCGGCCCATGAAGGACGGCGTGATCGCCGACTTCGAGGCGACCGAGGCCATGCTGAAGTACTTCATCACCAAGGTTCACCAGCGCAGGCTCGGTGTGAGGCCAAGGGCCATCATCTGCGTGCCCTCCGGGATCACCCAGGTGGAGAAGAGGGCGGTCAAGGAATCCGCCGAGGCTGCCGGCGCCCGCGAGGTGTACATCGTGGCCGAGCCCATGGCTGCCGCGATCGGAGCCGGGCTGCCCGTGACAGAGCCCATCAGCTCCATGATCGTTGACATCGGGGGGGGGACCACCGAGGTGGCGGTCATCTCACTCTCCGGGATCGTCTATACCAACAGCGTGCGCGTGGCCGGCGACAAGATCGACCAGGCCATCATGCAGTACATCAAGCGTGAATACAACCTGCTCATCGGTGAGAGAACCGCCGAGATCATCAAGATCATGATCGGATCGGCAGCCTCGGACGAGGTGGAGAAGACCATCGAGGTCAAGGGCAGAGACCTGGTGGACGGCATCCCGAAGATCTTTACCATCAGCTCCGAGGAGATTCGCAAGGCATGCCAGGGCCCCATCCGGACCATCATCGATGCGGTGAGGGTCGCTCTCGAGCAGACACCGCCCGAGCTGGCCGCCGACATCGTTGACAGGGGCATCGTGCTCACGGGCGGCGGGTCCCTCTACCGGAACCTCGACAGGCTGCTCAGGGAGGAGACGGGCCTGCCCGTGATCATCGCGGAGGATCCGCTCTCCACCGTGGCCAGGGGCGCCGGCAAGCTTCTGGAGGACATCGACCTCCTGAGAGATGTAACGATTCCGAGTTGATGGCAAACGGGAGCTCGAGGATCATCCTCCTTGTCGGTGCAGCAGCCCTTATCCTTGCCCTGCTTTCCACCGGCCAGTACCGCCCCTACTCGACGTGCGGCGAGGTTGTTCGCGAGGGCTACGGCCTGTTCGAACAGGTGGTCCGGGCTCCGTTCTCCTTCATTGCCGGCATCTGGAACCACTACGTTTCCCTGGTCGATACCAGCTATGAGAACGAACGGCTCCGCAAGGAGCTCAACGAACTCCATGTCAGGACCATGCGCCTCAGGGAGGTCGAAAACGAGAACGAACGGCTTCGCAGAATGCTGGATTTCAAGAGGGCATCGCAGGGCTTTTCCCTGATCCCTGCATGCGTTCTGTCTCACGACATCACCCACGTCTTCAAGACCGTCATCATCGATAAGGGCTCATCCAGCGGGTTCAGCGTCGATACCCCCATCCTGAGCCCGAGCGGGGTCGTGGGAAGGGTCGTCTCGGTTTCCCCCCATACCGCTCAGGTCCTCCTGATCACCGATCCCAACAGCGCCATCCCGGCCCTCGTCGAATCCTCGCGGGTCAGGGGAATCATCAAGGGCAAGGGAGAAAGCATGCTCACGCTTGAATATGTGCGCAGTTCGGAAGAGGTCAAAGAGGGTGATGCGGTGATTACCTCCGGGGTGCTGGGCGTCTTCCCGAAGGGCCTCCTGATCGGGCATGTGCGGGAGGTGCAGAGAGACGACCGCCAGATCTTTGCGCATATCGTGGTGGAGCCCTGTGTGAAGATGGAAAAGATCGAGGAGGTCTTCGGCATTGCTCAAGATATGGAAGTATCAGATTAGCCTCTTCGGGATACTTCTTGCCGCCGTATGTCTGGAGGCGACCATCATCCCGTCCGTCTGGTCGCCGCTTCGGGTCGATTTCTTCATCGGAATGATCATCGGGCAGATCATCTTCATTCCCTTTTCCCCCGGGCTTGTCTTCGTGATCGTCGGTTCACTGGTGCTGCAGGCTTTTTCCGG
>JBASVF010000388.1:0-4104 GCA_049275795.1 Desulfomonilia bacterium | reverse complement strand
GGTCGATGATCTCCTCGATGCTGTAGTTCTCGATGCCTTCGACCGCCAGGGACAGCTCGTTGTGGTCCACGAGGATGAGCTCAATGTTTGGCTCGTTGATGAGATCACCCTCGGCGAACACGCTCATCACCCTCCCCTCGTCGTCCAGCACGGCGACCGACCTGCTCGGCGATGCGTCAATGGCGGCCCGGGCGGCGCTCAGGGAGTCGCGCAGGCGCACCGCGGGAACCGTGTCGTCCCCCATGGTCCACACCGGGGTCGAGTAGATGATGAGCAGCGAGGTGCTCGAGGTGTCGTAGGGCGATACCAGGACCGAGACACCCCGCTCCTGGGCGAGCCCGCGAAGCTCTTTCGAGACCGTGTTACCGTTGGTGACCACCAGCGCCCTCACCCCCGAGTCGATGGCGATGCGCTGCACGTCTTCGCGGTTTCCGACGATGGCCACCGTGTTCTCGATCGGCTCGCCGCGGAGGTGCTCGGTGAACGATCCGGTCTCCAGGGCTGCCACGACGATGCGCGCCTTGAACAGCTCGTCTTCTCCGCGCACCACGATGGGCTGGGCCTGGAGTGTGGACAGGAGGTGCGAGATGCTCGTGGGGATCACCGCCTTTTTGTGCGGGTTGATCTTGGCGAGGATGTTCCGGGCAAAGGCCCCGTAGTGGAGCATGGACCGGTATCTTCCCCGGTCGTCCACGATGGGCAGGACCTGTCGTTCCACCTGTTCCATGAGGGCGAGGGCTTCCCACAGGGGAGCCTCGCCGCGGACCGTGGGCGCCCGGCCGGAGAGGTAGTATTCGACCTTGGGCACGAGGTCGGGCACGAACTCGGGCAGCTCGACCGAGAAGCGGCTGTAGATGTACTCGGTCTGGGGGTTGACCGCGCCCGCGCGCGCCGCCCGCACCTCCGTCATGCCGAGCGCCCGCTTGAGCTCGGCATAGGCGGTGGCTGCAACGACCGAATCGGTATCCGGATTCCTGTGTCCGATGACATAAACGATGCGCCCCATGGTCTGCTCCATTCACGCAAGATTTTCTCGAAACCCCTCGGGGAGGTTATCAGGCGAAGCGCACAACAGGCCGTTCGTTTCCTTCGAGGGGGCTCCGGTATGCATAAGGGCTTCCGTTCCCTGCGGCACCAAGGGCCGGCATCCCAAGGGGAGGGACCGGAGGGATGTGCGCCGCTTCGCTTCCCGCGCGACGGCCGGCATTCTATCGCGGCCGGCTGGCGAAGGCCCGGGGAACTTCTTCCTGCGGGCTGTCTATCACACCCGGGAAAAAAAGAGAACATCCGAAGGGGCCTGCAAAATCCCAGGTGAAACGCTGAAGTGCCCGCCGCGGCCGGATCCATGGCCTCTATTGCCATGGTTCATAGGCCTCGTTCATAAACCGGCGGTTTTCATGAACCAGGGCATCTTCGTTGACAGCGGCGCATGGGAGAGGATATTTTCCCGGGACATACATCCCCTGGGCCGGAGTGCACTGCCTCGCATGAAAGGATGGAAAGCGAAATCAGCTGCGCATGGCCGCGACTCAAGACAGGGGGATGTGAAAAAGGCATTGGGCTGAACGCCACGTGAAGATACAGCGGATGATCGAGGACAATTTCTGGGTATTCCTGTTGCTGGGCATGCTCATGGGGTTTGTCTTTTCCGATGAGGCCGCCGTGCTCGATCACTATCTCGTCGTCCTCCTGATGGCGCTCCTGTACGTGGTATTCCTCAAGAACGACATGGGAAACGCCCTCGGGCACATCAGGAGGCCCCTGCTGCTTCTCTACCTGCTGGCGTGCAACCTGCTCGTCATCCCAGTCCTGGTGTTTGTCTTCACCCGGGGCCTCGAGCCCGATCTCAAGGTCGCGGTGTTCCTCCTTGCCTGCATGCCGTCCGGGATCTCGGCACCTGCACTGACCGATATCGTCAAGGGCGACACCGCGTTATCCCTCGTGCTCACGGTCCTGAGCTCGATGATCGCGCCCCTGAGCATCACGGGCCTGCTCTATGTCCTCTACGGTACGGCTATCCCCCTGGATTACACCCGGCTCTTTCTCGGGCTGGTCGCTTTCACGCTGGTCCCGCTCCTGGCTTCCGAGGTGACGAAGCGCTGTTTCTCGGGCGCCGTAGAGCGGTGCAAGGGCCATCTGGGCGCCTTAAGCGTGCTCATCCTGATGGTGACCGTGACAGTCGTGATCGGGAAGGAAGCGGACTACATCCGCTCGAACATCGCAGACGTATTCCATGTCCTGCTCGTTCTGTACGCGGTCTTCTTCGCCTTCCAGGCGGCCGGATATTTCCAGGCCTTCTGGCTGAAGCCCGACGAGCGACTCGCGGTCTCGGTATCCAAGATGGCCATGAACAACGTGCTGGGAATGGTCATCGCGATCAGCTATTTCAACCCCCGGATAGCGCTCATCCTGGTGCTCTCCGAGATCCCCTGGAACACGATGCCGATCCTCTACTCGCTCTTTCGCAAGATCCCCCGGCGCATGTGACCCGGCGCTCCCTGCGCCCCTGCGATTCCCATGGGTTGCGGTACAGAATGCATGGCCGGCCGATTCCATCTCTTATATTATCTTCTCTGGAATGCCTTCCAGGGCGCAACAGGTTAACAATAGGTTAAACCGAGAAGGTTAACCCCTCCCATGGAACAATGTTATTTTCTGGATAACTTATTGGATTTAAGGAGGGGTATTTGGTAGCGGGGGGAGGATTTGAACCTCCGACCTTTGGGTTATGAGCCCAACGAGCTACCGGACTGCTCCACCCCGCGTCACCGTTGTTTGTGTCTCATATAATGCATCAAAAGAGTTTGTCAAGGAGAGATTTCCACGGCACCAGGACAAAGTGCAAATGAATTTGTATAGATGTGTGGAGGTCTGGAAAGGCTATGGCCTATGGGATCCCATTCTTGCGGGTATCCCTGCTGAAAGAGACCCGGCGCCCCCGGATGTGCAAGGCCGCCCGGGCAGGGGGCAGGAACCGAAGGGGCAAAAAAAAGCAGGCCTTTTGACCTGCTACATATGAGGAGGTTCTACGGGGAATGAATCTTGAAGAACCTGTTTACTCGTATCGACACCAATGCGTTTCACTTGAGCCTTTTTTCACGCGTGTATAAAAATTTTTATCCAGGCTGATTTGTGCTATACATTCTCTTATGGAAAGGAACAGCTCTCCCCTGGCATACCGGATCCGCCCCGCGTCCCTCGACGAGCTCATGGGCCAGGACGATGCCAGGAGGTTCATCGAGAGCTTCATCGCCGGCAACCGTCGCTCCGTCATGCTCTGGGGACCGCCCGGAACCGGCAAGAGCAGCGCGGCCCACATCATCGAGACTCTCTGCAAAGACAACTTCTTCTCCATCAGCGCGGTCACCAGTGGCGTCCAGGACATCCGGAGAGTAACCGCCCGGGCGCAGGAAGCTCAGGAGCCACCGGTGGTGTTCATCGACGAGGTGCACCGGTTCAACCGCGTCCAGCAGGACGCCCTGCTGCCGTTCGTGGAGCGGGGCGAGATCGTCCTGATCGGCGCCACGACCGAGAACCCCTCGTTCTCCATCACCTCGCCGCTGCTCTCGCGGCTCCAGGTGGTGGTGTTCAAGGCGCTCGAGGCCTCGGACCTGGAGAAGATCCTCAGGCGAGCCCTGGAGACGGACCAGGTACTCCCGTCCCTGGGAAAGACCCTCTCGGAGGAGGCAGTCAAGGCCATGGCCAGGGCCGCGGACGGCGACGCCAGGGCAGCGCTCAACCTCCTGGAGCTGGCCCTGACCACGATCGACAAGCCGGAGATCGGACTTATGGACCTGGAGCTCCTCCTGGACAGGCCGATCTACCACGACAAGACCGGTGAGAACCATTACGACCTCATCTCGGCCTTCCACAAGAGCGTGCGTGCAGGCGACATCGACGCGAGCGTCTACTGGCTCGGGCGGATGCTCGAAGCCGGCGAAGACCGGCTGTTCATCCTGCGCAGGATGATCCGCATCGCGTCCGAAGACGTAGGCCTGGCAGAGCCCAACGCCCTGAGAGTGGTGATCGCCGCCAAGGAGGCCTTTACCACCCTGGGCTCGCCCGAGGGAGAGCTCGCCCTCTACCAGGCAGCCGTGTACCTCG
>JBASVF010000387.1:0-1547 GCA_049275795.1 Desulfomonilia bacterium | reverse complement strand
GCCGGCAGCCGCACACGCCCGGCCGGCGCAGGGCCGGGGCCTGCCGACGAGGTGAAAAACCTTGCCTGGAGCCCTCATGGGGGTTAGTATGGAGCCGCTTCATGGACCGCGGCCTCATGGGCCCGGGCATCATGGAATGCAAAGAACAGGGATACTCTAAGCAGGCGTGTCGAGGAAGAAATCCATCACGGAGGCCGCCGACCGGCCGGCGGCGGGAGTCCCGGCCCCGGGCAGGGGCAGGGACGAGCGCTTTCGCTTCGGCGAGGCGACCATCCGGCTGGGCGAGGTTGACGTCAATACCTGGCAGTGCTCGGTACAGGGCCGGGTGATCGGCTTCGTGGTCTACAGCCCCGAGTACCGGTTCAAGAACGACGGCAGGGGGAAGGACTACGGATACCGGGCCTTCTGCTGTGACTCGATCGAGCATGCCGAAGAGCACCCCGCCACCGAGGTCAACGCGTACCCGTCGCTCAAGAGCGCGGCCCGGGCCGTGGTGGCCTGCCATTTTGGCGGCAGGCGCTACACCTATGTCCACGACAACGTCGTCATCCTGGAAGGCAGGGTCGTTCACGAGAGCGTGCTCAAGGGCAGGAAGGTGATCGAGCCGCTCCTTGAACCGTGAGCCCGGATGGAAGGGTCTGCCCGGGAGGGTCGGACGCGCCCGCCTCAGCCCTTTACCGGTACTCTTTTTCCGAGAGGCCGAGCATGACCTCCAGGAGCATGTCGAGCAGGGGCTGCCTGGCCTCGGCGAGACGGGCCTCGTCCCCCTCGGAGGCGGCACGGAAGAACCTGCGGCACACGGAACGCATCTCCTCGCTGAAACGCGCGACATGGGCCTCCGGGACCGCACCTGCGGGCTCCTGCGGCACCTCCCTCCTTCCGTGGGCCCAGTTTATGACGTGGGAGAAGTAGATGAGGCCGCGGTCCAGCAGGATGAACGGAAACCGGATGTTCCGGTTGGGACCTACCACGAGCATGTAGTCGCCCAGCCGCTTCCTGACCTGGAACCTGCCCATCCTCGGTCCCCTGATCTCCGTGGGGACCATGCGCCTGCCCCCCACCAGGGCGGAGCCCGCGCCCAGGATCGCACCCGAGATGGTGAACACCCCGAAGGCTATGCCGGCGGTTGCGGCATCGAGCCCAAGGCCGATGCCCGAGCCCGCCGCAGCCCCGGCCGCAGCCACCTGATACGGGTTCAGGCCCAGGATCCGCCAAGTCTTCTCGTGAAAGAGGTCCTCGCCCGCAATGGACTGCTCCGGAAGCCGGTAATCGAAGATATTGTGCTTGAAGAGCCTGCGGATCTTCTGGTGGGCCTCGTGCTCGAGTTCCCGGATGCGGTTCTTGTACCGGTCCGTGAGCTCTTCCTTGAGCCTCTCCAGGTCCTCGTTCTCCGAGTACTTTTGCGTTTCCTGGTAGGAGAGGCATTGCTCGATCATGTCGCTCAAGTGCCGGGCGCTCTGCGAGCAGCGCCTGCGCCAGTCGTCGCGCACGGCGCGGATCACCGGCTCAAGCGACGGCTCCCACTCCTGGTCGATGGACTTCAGGCT
>JBASVF010000386.1:0-5465 GCA_049275795.1 Desulfomonilia bacterium | reverse complement strand
CGATCAGGCCTACTCGAAGCTCAATGACATTCTCGACTCGGTCGTGAAGGACCACGTCTCCGCCAACATGCTCGCCGAGCTGGTGAGGTCCACGGACATCATAGACACCGTCGACGGCGAGGAGAGCGATGCAAGCTCGGCCCTGGAGGATACGGACACGACGTACAAGGTCCAGCTTGGCAGAGAGAAGATCACTCGTTCGATCTTCCTGGAGGCGTCCAAGGCCATGCCGGAGTTCGGCATGGAGCTGGTGGACGTGAGGTTCAAGCGGCTCAACTACGTGGAGAAGGTCCGGGAGAAGGTCTATGAGCGGATGATCTCGGAGCGCAAGCGCAAGGCCGCACAGTTCCGGTCCGAGGGTGAGGGCAGGAAGGCCGAGATCATCGGGCAGATGGAAAAGGAGCTCAAAGCCATCACCTCGGAGGCCTTCAAGACGGCCGAGGAGATCCGTGGCAAGGCAGACGCTGAGGCGGCGAGGATCTACAGCCGCGCATACAGCCAGGACCCGGATTTCTACGCATTCTACAAGACCCTGGAGACCTACCGGAGTTCTGCGTTCGAGAACTCGACCATTATCATGGGAACCGATTCGGACTACTACCGCATCCTCAAGAACATTCCGCGATAGAACAGCACGCAGCCGCGGGCGGGACATTCGCCCGTACGCGGCTGCGTGACGCCTGACCAATCCTGTCCTCCACCATGCCCCTGCTCGAGATCCGCCAGACCCTTCATCCCGTGAACCGGTCCTCTTGCCGGTGCCGACTCGTGCGGACACCCGGCCTCCTTCTGCTGCGAGGCGGGTATCGTTCCCGTTCTTGCCTGCCTTCAGGGGCATGCCGTGCTTTGGAACAACCAGGGGTTGGTTCTTGACAGGACAGCCAGCGGTATTACTATGTAATACCAAAACCAGTAGGGAGCGCTGTATGAAGAAACAGGAAACCATAACCTTCAAGGTTGACGAACAGCTCTTCAAGATCATCAACGATTTGCCCAACCGGTCCGAGTTCATCCGGTCGGCCATTGTCGCGGCCCTGGGGAGCGTCTGCCCGCTGTGCAACGGGACCGGTGTTCTCACCCCGAACCAGAAGCAGCACTGGGATGACTTCGCAGAGGACCATTCCGTCCAGACATGCTCGAGCTGCCGCGAGCGGTACCTGGTGTGCTCCTGCCTCGAGCGGAACCACCAGTGACGGGTGCGGGGAGATCCATTGCATGAGACTCAACGGGCTCGCTCCGGTTGCGTTCGCGATCGCGGCCGTTCTCGCAAGCATGCCCGCCTTCGCGGATTCCGGCCCCGAGGGTTGCCTGAAGGCTTACGTGAGCATCATGCCCCAGGCATACCTGGTTGAGCGCATCGGTGGAGACCTGGTTGAGGTCGGGATCCTGGCGGGGAAGGGGCAGGACCCGCACACCTATGAGCCGGCCCCGGCACAGATGTCCGCCCTGGCCCGGTCAGATGTCTACTTCACCATCGGCGTTCCGTTCGAGAAGGCCCTCATTCCCAAGATCACGAGGCTTTTCCCTAGTTTGAAGATCGTGGATACTACCAGGGGGATTACGTTCCGCTATTTCGATCACGAGGATGAGGGGCACGGCCACGGGCACGGGGGGCAGGCACCCGATCCGCATACCTGGCTCGATCCCGGGCGGGCCGGAATCATGGCCGGCAACATCGCCGCTGCGCTCAAAGAGCTCGACCCCCAGCATGCGGACGTGTTCGAGGCCAACCTGCACGCCTTCCGTGAAGACCTTGAAGGGCTGGACGTCCGGATCGGGCGGATCCTCGAGCCCATGAGGGGCGGCAAGATATACGTGTTCCACCCGGCCTTCGGGTACTTCTGCGAGGCCTACGGCATCGAGCAGCAGGCCTTCGAGACCGGGGGAAGGGAGCCGGGGACGAGGGAACTCGCCCGGATCATCGAGAGCGCGAGGCGGGAAGGGGTAAGAACGGTCTTCGTGCAGCCGCAGTTCTCCATGAAGGCCGCCCGGGTCCTCGCCGAAGAGCTCGGGGGCTCGGTAGTGGTGCTGGATCCTATGACCGAGGATTACCTGGAGGATCTTGAGGCACTGGCGATGAAAATCCGGCAGGCCCACCCGACAGCGGCGCCGCCGGAGCGGGAAGCGGGAGGCAAGAGGTGAGCGGACCCGGATCTTCGGCAAGACCCGTCATCGAGCTCACCGGCGTCAGCTTTTCCTACCAGGGCTACCGGGTGCTCGACGGCGTGAGCATGACCGTGCAGCAGGGAGACTTCCTGTCGATCGTCGGGCCAAACGGCGGCGGCAAGACCACGATCCTCAAGCTGATCCTGGGTCTGCTCAAACCGGATCGGGGAATGGTGAAGGTCTTCGGCTCGTCTCCCGAACAGTCGCGTCACCGGATCGGCTACATGCCCCAGTACACCTCGCTGGATCCGCTCTTCCCGGTGAGCGTGCTCGACGTGGTGCTCATGGGGCGCCTCGGGCCGGGCATGAGATTCGGGTATTACAGCAGGTCGGACAGGCTGCTGGCAGAGGAAGTGCTGGAACGGCTGGAGCTCTACGACCTGAGGCACCGGCCGTTTTCCCGGCTCTCCGGCGGGCAGTTCCAGCGCGTCCTGATCGCCCGTGCCCTGGTCTCCGATCCCGAGCTCCTGCTCTTGGACGAGCCGACGGCTAACGTGGATGCCGCCGTACAAACCGAGCTCTACGAGATCCTCCACCAGCTCAACGAAAGGCTCACCATCGTGCTCGTCACCCACGACCTGGGATTCGTGTCCCGGTACGTCAACAGCGTAGCCTGCGTGAACCGGAGGCTGATCATGCATCCTACGTGCGATATCACTGGGGAAATGATCAACGAGATCTATGGCACCGACGTCCACATGATCAGGCACGACACCGGAAAGTCATTGGGGGACCGTCATGACTGAGTTCCTGAGCGACCTGGCGAGTTTCTCCTTCCTGCAGTATGCCCTCGCAGCCGGGATCCTGGCGAGCATAGCGTGCGGGGTCGTGGGAAGCTTCGTGGTGGTCCGCAGGATCACCTACATCGCCGGGGCCATCGCCCACAGCGTACTCGGCGGGATGGGGGCGGCGCGGTATGCCGAGGTCGTCCACGGCGTGTCGTGGCTCACGCCCCTGGTCGGCGCAGCCACGGCGGCAATATTCTCAGCCCTCATCATCGGCCTGGTGAGCCTGAAGGTCTCGGAGCGGGAGGACACGGTCATCGGCGCCGTGTGGTCGGTGGGCATGGCAACCGGCATCGTGTTCATCTTCAAGACCCCTGGCTACGGCGAGAACCTCATGAGCTATCTCTTCGGCAACATTCTCATGGTCTCGTCCGTGGATCTGTGGCTCATGGCCGGTCTCGACCTGCTGATCGTAACGGCCGGGCTGCTCTTCTACCGTCAGTTCCTCGCCGTGTGTTTCGACGAGGAGTTAGCCCTGCTGAGGGGGGTGCGGGTCCAGTTCCTCTACCTGATGCTCTTGTGCCTGGTGGCCCTTACCGTGGTGCTGCTGGTAAGCGTGGTGGGCATCGTGATGGTAATCGCGCTGCTCACGCTGCCGGCTGCGACTGCAGGATATTTCTCCAGGAGGCTTATCGGCATGATGGGGCTCTCCGTGCTCCTGTGCATCCTGTTCACTACCGGCGGCCTGGCCATGAGCTATGCTGCAGCACTGCCTGCAGGTGCCACCATCATCCTGCTGGCCGGCGCGGTCTATCTCGCCGTGACCGCGGTGCTCGCGGTAGTTGGAAAAGAGCGCCTGCCGGAGTGAGGCAGGGCGAAGGAGCCCTGGGAAAAAGCTCCCGGCTGTGATAAGCAGGCTTAACAGAGCATGCTGGTTCTATGGGAACCGGAGGAATGCATGAGAAAGACGCTGTTGAGGCTCGGGGCCTTACTCGTGATCGTGCTGCTTATCGTCTGCGTCGCCGGATGCGTGCAGGAGGAGTACCGGATACACGTAGGAGATGACGTGTTCGTGGCTGCGGAAGAAGAGGTGGGATCGGCCCTCTCCGTGGGCGGGAGCGTTCACGTGGAAGGATCCGTGCTCGAAGACGTGCTCGCCATCGGGGGCTCGGTCTTTCTCGGCCCCTCTTCTGTGGTGCATGGAGACGTCACCTCGGTGGGTGGCATGGTGGTCAAGCAGGAAGGCTCACAGGTCCTGGGCGAGATCAGGTCGCTCGACCCGTACCTGATCACCTCGATTTTCCGGGACGCCTCTCCCTCTGAGTGGAGCAAGGACCGTGACCTGCCCTTCATACCCGGACTGTACCGGTTTCTGGGGTTCCTGGCCCTGGCACTGATCATGGTCGCTCTCATCCCGGAAAAGATCGGTTTCATATCCTCGGCGATAACGAGCCGAACCGGTGAGTCTCTCTTCTGGGGTGCGCTCGGAACGCTCCTGATCTTTCCCGTGGCCCTGATCCTCGTCATCTCGCTGGTAGGCATCATCCTCATCCCGATCGAGCTCGCGATCGTGGCTGTCTCGGCGTTTCTCGGGTACGTGGCCGTGGTCGCGCTCGTCGGGGGCAGGATCTTTCGCGCACTGGGAAAGGAGACCTCGCCCCTGGTGCTCGAGACGCTCCTGGGCAGCGCCGTGCTCTGGGCAGCCGGGCTCGTGCCCTATGCTCGGTGGGTGGTGATAGGAGCGGTATGGGTGATGGGACTGGGAGGATTCATAACAGCCGTCATCCACAGGCGATCGATACGCGGTGGACCGCTCATGCACCGGGTGCCCTGACAGCGGGCGCAAGGCAGGACGGCAGGTGGCCGGATCCCCCGGTCACCGGGTCTTTCCCTCGAGACGGGTTTTCATGGATAAGGCTCCGAGATTTCCAGCTGGACCTTTATCTCGTAGAGATCAGATGCAAGCCCGATGAGGTCCTCGAAACCCCACCGACCCTGATCGGTTAGGTTCTCGGCAAGAGATTGCGGGATGTTGCCGAGTCCCAGATAGGCGCCGCTGATCGCCCCTGCCATGGCTGCAGTGGTATCAACATCTCCGCCCACCCATACGGCGGTCGCGATCGCATCGAGGTAGCTTTCGGGCGAATGGAGGAAGGAGTACAGGCTCCACATCACGCTGCCGGTAACGAACGGGGTTATGCCCTGCCAGTCTTCGATCTCTCCCATGGCATACCCGGCATTGACCATGGACTCGAGGGCTTGCGCAGGTTCAAGGCTCACCCAGTCAGCAAGCGAGGCATAGGCATCCCGGGCCGCCGGGTCCACCATGCCGGCGAGCCCTGCAATCTCCTCGAGAAAATGCATGTAGTCGATTCTCGCGTGCGTGAGAGCAAGGGACACGGCTCCGGCTATAGCGACCGCCCCTGCTGAGCACCTGCTGTCCTGATGTGTGATGAACCCCTGGTCGCGGGCCGCGCTCACCAGGGACGCCCGGTCGTCGAAGAACATCATACCGATGGGGCCTGCGCGCATGGCGCTGCCGTTGCCTGCAGACGGGCTCGGGGCGCCTGCATG
>JBASVF010000385.1:0-2460 GCA_049275795.1 Desulfomonilia bacterium | reverse complement strand
GTATAGCACAGATCATGAGTTCAGAGAAAGAAAAAACATACCTGGGTATGGACAAGGCCGTGCTTTTTCTTGTTCCATCACCGATCGGGAATCTGCGGGACATCACGTTGAGGGCCCTGGATGTGCTCAAGGAGGTGGATCTCATCGCCTGCGAGGACACGAGGCATACGCGAAAGCTCTTATCGGCCTACGGCATACGCACACCCCTGATCTCCTACGAGAAGTTCAGTGAAAAGAGGAAGTCCGAGAAGATCATCGATCACCTGGTATCGGGCAGGAGCGTGGCGCTGGTGAGCGATGCCGGCACCCCGCTGATCAGCGACCCGGGAGCCGTGCTCGTCAGACGGGCTAGGGAACTGGGCATCCGGGTCGAGGCGCTCCCCGGGCCCAGCGCCGTTCTCGCCGCTGTCTCGGCTTCGGGATTCGAGGGCCCGTTCAGATTCATCGGGTTCTTCCCCCGCCAGAAGAGCGCCGCAGTGCAGGAGGTCATGAGGATGAAACTCTCAGCGGAACATACCGTGTTCTACGAGTCTCCGCACCGGATCATGGTCACCCTGGATCTCCTGGACGAGCATCTCGCAGACCGCGAGGTGTTCCTGGCCCGGGAGATATCCAAGATCCACGAGGAGTACCTTCTCGGCAACGCCCGTGAGATCTCAACCGAGCTTTCCGCCCGTGAGGAGATCGGCGAGGTCACAGTCGTGGTAAGGAGATCCGAGCAGGAACAGTCTATCGACGAGGAGTCGCTGCGCAGGAGGGCGCGGCAGCTCATGGACGGCTCGTACTCCAGGAAGGACATCATCATGGTGCTCGCAGAGGAGACCGGCCTGGGGAGAAACCGGATTTACCGGCTGATCCAGGGCCTCGATTAAAGTTTTTTTGCCCGGTGACGATAGTTTGGTTGTGGCTCTATCGAAAAGGGGAAGCGTATGAAGGTGAATCCGGAAATTTCGAGTGTGATCAATCTGGTGAAGAGAGAAGTCGGCTTCCAGGAGAGGGCAGGGGAAAAGGTCGAGGCCCACAGCAGAATGGAAGACGTTATCTCGGTCGAGAACAGGGCTGCTTCCCGGCCGGGTGCACAGAACGTGGAGGAGGCCGGCGAGCTGCTGTCTCAGGTCATGAATAATATCGAGAGCGCCGCTCCTTCGGTTCACAACCTCGACCAGTACCGGATCTCTCAGCTGTTCAGCTGATCACTGACTCAAACCCAGGGGAAGAGTCGGCGTTAGTCAAGGCTTCTCCCCTGAACCCGCCTATGTGGATACCTTGTCCTGAGCTTCTGCATCCTGGTGCCTGAACTCGCGTAATTGTTTTATCCTGGTAAGCTCACGGGTGATCTCCGGCGTGAGAATGCTTTCCACCCGGGGTGGCTTCTTGATGAAGCGATAATAGTCCTCGCCGATGTAGGGGCCCGAGATCTCCTCGCTGAAGTTCCTTGCGGCGATGTCGGAGATGCTCAGGACGGTAAGCTCGCCGATCAGGTCCGGGGACATGCGCCCCACCTCCCGCAAGGGCCAGAACATGGGCCAGTGATGCCGGTAGATGGCGTTGCTCAGCCTTTCCGGCATCTGCCAGCGCTTCGCGAGGACGCCTCCCAGGGAGGCGTGGTCTATGTCGTAGTGTTCTATCTCCTGCCGCAGGCGCTCCCGGGGATCTTCAGAAAAGCCGTTTTCAGGCTTGGGCAGCGCCTGTTCAAGGATGGTCCGGGCGATATCGTGGAGCATGCCCAGGGTGACCATGGTTCCTCCGCGCACCCCGGAGGATCTCGAGGTGCTCGACAGGTAGGCGGCGATCGTGGAGGTGAGGTTCGCATGAACCCACTCCTGGCGGCTTGGCTTGATCCCGATCCTCGCAGCCCGCTCCTCCATGACGATGCGGTAGATCTCGTTGTAGCCCAGGATGACGATTGCATTGAAGATGTTGTCGACCTTCTGGACGAGGCCGTAATAGGGAGAGTTGACCTGTTTGAGGATGAACGAGGTGAGGCCTTGGTCGGTGATGATGAGGCGGCTTATGTCCTTGGGGTTGATGTCCGGATCGTCGAGCCTCGCCGAGAGCTCGGTGATCATGGGCGAAATGGCCTCAAGGCTGTTGATGATCTTTTCGACATCGGGCGGGATCCCGTTGATGAGCTCGGTCGGGGGCTTCCAATCGAGGTTGTAGATGTGCATGAACGAGACGAGATCTTCATCCGGGGAAATGCTGACAAAGGGAGCAGGCGCTTTTTTCATGGGAGGAGCGCCCTTCTTGGGGATCACCCTTGCCACGACAACAAGTGTGCAAACCCCGAGGACCATAAAAAAAAGGATTGCAAGTGCCTGCGATGCCTCCATTGAGATGACTTATCGGGAATCGCCAAACCGAGCTTGAGCGAAAATTTAGGAGCCCGTGACGCTTTCTTCATACAGGACAGCCTGCCTCGATGGGGCCTTGACCCCCTCTGATCTGCGGCCTCTCGGC
>JBASVF010000384.1:0-3478 GCA_049275795.1 Desulfomonilia bacterium | reverse complement strand
CGAGGTCAAGGCATCACGGGCCGAGCGGCCTATCGTCTTCAAACCGGGGCGCAGGGTGACGTCCTCTCCCCATCGCCTGCCGTTATCCATGGTGCTGCATCCGGAGGCAAGAGCGCCTGCGAACAAGAGCGCAATGATAGCCGTTTTAACCCGCAGGAACGGACATCTTCGATCTTCCATGTGATTGACCCCCTCTTCCCGAACCCGGCCCGCGGTCCACAATTCGTGGCGTCGCAGCACCCGAGGCTGCGATCGAGCGTCCCGTGTTCATAACATGCGTATATCAATTATCAATATCGGTCGCGCTGCTCGAGAACGACTTCGTTGGCTGAGGAATCGTCTGCAGGAGCCTTGGAGCCGATCAGCCTCCGCAGGATGATGAATGCCGCCAGGACCAGCACAGCCACCCCGATCTCGCCGAAGTTGCCCGCCAGGCCGCCGCTCCCGAAGGCGGCAAATACGATTGCGAGCGGGATGAACCCCAGAATCGAACCATTTACGTACGCGGCAAAGGGCACCTTGCAGCTGCCGCAGAGCAGGCTCATGACCGTGGAATTTGAGAACGGGATGAGCCTTCCATAGAGCACCCACCAGAATGCATTTTCCTGGAAACGGCGCCGCCACAGCTTCAACCTGGCTCCCATCCTCCGCTCTACGACGCCTCCGAGCAGGAAGCTTCCCGCAGCGTATAGGATCGAGGCACCCAGTATCGATGCCAGGAGCGAAAGCAGGGTTCCCATGAATGCCCCGTAGATGATGCCTCCCACGGCGCTTGCCCAGAGCCTCGGCATCCCCAGGGCGATGATGCCGCCCCCGATGAGGACGAAAGCAGCTGCCGAGGCCATGCGACCGGTGCTCGAATGCCCTCCCTGGAGCAGGGACCTGAATTTCTCTACATCGAAAAACATGTCACGGATCCCGGTTTCTTCGATCAGGACCATGGCGGCAACGAAGAATGCCGCCACAGCGGCGATGCGGCAGAGGTCTCCAAAGAGATTCCTTTCGGAGTTCGTGCTCATCGCGTTTCCCTCACCGTGTATCTTAGGGTCCGCATCCTGAACCATGCAACACCGGCCAGGTCCGCTATGCCCGCCCAGAGCCTGCTGTTGATCCCGCGGCCGTACTTGCTCGTACCCTTCAGGCGGGGGCGGTGATTCACCGGAGTCTCGGCAACCGTGAATCCCGCCATGATGAAGAGCGCGGGGAAAAACCGGTGCGCGTTGCGGAAAAAGCGCACCTTCTTGAGGCACTCGCGCCTGAACACCCGGGCCGAGCAGCCGACGTCGGTGATGTTGTCCTTGAGCACGCTGGATCGAAGCCGGTTCGCGATCCTGCTTGATATCTTACGCAGTGCGTTATCGGCCCTGTTCTTCCTGATGCCGCACATCATGTCCACGCCCCTGGACTCAAGCTCTCTCATCAGGAGCAGCACGTCGCGGGGATCGTTCTGCCCGTCGCCGTCGAGGGTTGCCACCAGCTCGCCCCGCGCTGCGCTAAATCCTGCCTCCAGCGCAGCGGACTGGCCGCTGTTGGGGCTCAGGTGCAGGGCACGAAAGTGACCGGAGCCCCGGGCGAGCGCATCCACGAGCTCAGGGGTCCGGTCCGTGGAGCCGTCGTCCACCCTGCTGAGCTCCCACCTCATCTCCTCAAGCGGCGGAAACACCTCGCACACTTCCCGGCAGACTTCCTCGACCGATTCCTCTTCATTGTAGAATGGTATGACCAGGCTCAGGTAAACAGGGTGGGCATCCATGGCTGCGCTCCGCTATCATCCTCATGCATTATCGATTCACCCGCCGCATCGAGTGGGGATCTTTTCCGTGTCACGCCGGCCGCTGGTTCCAGACGGTCCCGACGATATTGCCTGGCCTGGTGAAAGCAGCGGCGCCTGTTACCGTAAATCTCTCGTGCTCCCGATTTCAAGGAAGATCTCCATCCATGATCTTTCCCTTGTTCTATGACACCCATGGTTTGCAGAGAGCTTGTCTGAAGATTACCGGTTTGTAATGATCGGGCGTCTATCCTCATGACTGCACCACCCCTTGCTGATCGCGCTCAATGGGAAGGTACACGGTAAAAGAGCTCCCCTTGCCGGGTGTGCTTTCAACCTGGATCTCTCCCCCGTGCGCCCGGACGATCGCCTTCACGTGGCTCAGTCCCAGGCCGTTTCCCGGCGTAGAGCGGCTCCGGTCGGCCCGATAGAACTGCTCGAAGATCCTCGGCAGGTCCTGATCCGAGATCCCGATCCCGGTGTCTGCTACGGTGATGACGGCGTGTGTCTTCGTATCCTGGAGTGTCAGCCGGATGCTGCCGCCCGGGGGCGTGAACTTGCATGCGTTATCCAGCAGGTTCGAGATCATCCGCTGGAGCTGGGAGAGATTGCCGCGGATCACGAGCGGCCCCTGGATGCAGTCGACCATGAGTGTCAGGCCTCTGTCCTCGGCAATGGTCTGGAAAATCTCGCATGCACTCTCAGCCACCCTCACGATATCGATCTCTTCTCTGGCCGCAACCCGACCGCCCGCCTCGGTCATGGCGATGTCGAGCATGACGTTTATCATGCCCACCAGGCGGTCGCTCTCCTCTACCACAATTTCCGCCATCTCGCGATACTCCTCGATGGTCTGCTCCCCGGTCATGGTGGTTTCCGCCATGCCCCGGATCCGGGTAATCGGGCTCCTCAGGTCGTGCGCGATGTGGTTCGTGACCTCCCTGAGCTCGCTCACCACGCCCTGGATCCTCTCCAGCATGTCGTTGAAGGCGCGTGCGAGATCGTTGATCTCCTTGCCCTCGTTGCCCAGGGGCACCCGGCTGAGCAGGTCCCCCTTGCCGATGTTCACCGCTGTCTGCCTGACGCGCTCCACCCCGGACATGGCGTTCTTGCCCATGTGCCACCCGGTCACTCCGCCGCACACCAAGAGTACCAGTACAGCCAGGATGGAGCCCCGCCGGTACATCCGCAGCAGATCCTCGTCCTCCTCCAGGGTGCACCCGATCTGCAGGATCATCTCCGGGGAGATCCACCGCGAGATGATCCGGGCATGGCTGCCCTTGCGCGGCATGTAGACGGTCTCGAACACGTCCCCGTTCTCTTCCGGCCGAACCGGGGCCTCCAGCGCTTGGATGCCGTCCCACATCTCCATGTCCGTGGACAGGAGGACCTGCCCGCTCGAATCCATCAGGCGGATGAACATCCGGTTCGTGCCTTCCGAGTCTATCTCGAACTCGATCTGGCGGCCGAGTTCTTCCTTTCCCTGGGCCTGGTAGATGGCGGCCATCTGGTTTGCGTCACTCACCAGGTCTTCGTCCATGCGGATGGCCAGGTTCCGGGTGAGTGCAAGGTACATGACCGCAAAAAACACGATGGACACGAATGTTATGATCACGGCGCATCGCAGGGTGAGGCGAAAGGTAACGGTCCTGGAGAAGCTACCCCCGTTTTTCGAGCACATACCCCACTCCCCGGATGGTGTGGATC
>JBASVF010000383.1:0-3849 GCA_049275795.1 Desulfomonilia bacterium | reverse complement strand
TCGTATCCCGAACCAGGGAACCAGTCCTTGATGAACTCCCGGCTCTCTTCCCTGGGCAATACCGCGATCTCCTCGAAGCCCGCCTCTTTTAGCATCCGCTCGATGTCCTGGATTAGGGCCGCGCCGGATATGCACCCGCAGTAGGCCCCGGTGTGTATCCTCGCATCCTCCGGCAGCTCGCGAACGGCCACGATATCCGTAACGGCCAGGCGTCCTCCATTCCTGAGCACGCGGCAGGCCTCGGCAAATACCCGGGGCTTGTCCGGCGAGAGGTTGATCACGCAGTTGGACATGACGACGTCTGCAGTTCCATCCGCAATCGGCAGGTTCTCGATCTCGCCCAGCCGGAACTCCACGTTCTCTAAGCCGTCCTTCGAGGCGTTGGCACGGGCCTTCGAGATCATCTCGGGCGTCATGTCCACACCAATGACCCTGCCCTTCTCTCCCACCCTGGCCGCGGCGAGGAAGCAGTCGAACCCTCCCCCGCAGCCCAGGTCGACCACGGTCTCGCCCGGCTCGAGGCAGGCTATGGCATGCGGGTTCCCGCAGCCAAGTCCCATGTTCGAGCCTTCCGGGGCCAACGAGAGTTCCTCGCTGGAATATCCAAGCTTGCCGGAGACGATCGATACCGGTCCAGGCGAACAGCAGCCTCCGGCGCCGCAGCAGGAGCCATTCGATTCGGCGACCCTGGCGTAGCTTTCCCTCACGGCCCGCCTAGTTTCATCGTGAGATATAATCTCATCACTCGTGATTTTTCGGTCTTCATCCATGGACCAACTCCCTTATCCTCCTGCCGCCTGTGTTCTCCGGCCGACAAGAAGGCATGTCTGCAGGCGTCCCCATCGAATGGCCCCGATCGAGGGAGCCCGCATCCGTGCCGGGCCCCGGCTCAGCCGGTTTAGACACGGGCCCGGCCTTTCTCCCTCACGACCCTCAACCTGCCTTGAACAGTGCCTTGAGATCCTCGACCGATGGGACCTTGCCCACCATCTTCACCCGGCCGTCAACGGCCAAGGCCGGGGTCATCATCACGCCGTACTTCATGATCTCGGTAATGTCAGAGACCTTTTCCACCTCGAACGGCCCGCCGAGCTCCCTGGCCGCTTTTTCCGCATTCTCCGCCAGCTTTCTGCACTTGGCGCAGCCTGTTCCCAGAACCTGTATCCTCATTCCGCCATCCCCCTATCCTTTGCCTGTTTTCTTCTCATACCGTCATGAGGCCGAAAATCCACCCGCTCAAGGTGGCCATGGTTATGACGAGCGTGACGAACACGGCTGTCTTCTTCACTCCGAGGACCCTGTGAATGACCAGCATGCTGGGAAGCGAGAGCGCGGGCCCGGAAAGCAGCAGGGCCAGAGCGGGCCCCTTGCCCATCCCGGCGCCGAGGAGACCCTGAAGGATGGGTATCTCGGTCAATGTCGCGAAATACATGAAGGCCCCCACGAACGAGGCGAAGAAGTTCGCTGCAAGCGAGTTTCCCCCCACCGAGCTCACGATCCAGTCCGGGGGTATCAGCCCTGCCTCCCCTGGACGGCCCAGCAGGAAGCCTGCTGCCAGCACTCCCGCAAAGAGGAGGGGCACGATCATCCGGGTGAATCCCCAGGTCTGTTCGAGCCAGTCGCGGCTTTCGTCGGTGCCTTTTGCCAGGAGCAGGATCAGTGCTGCAACGCCTGCGAGGAAGGCAGCAGCCGGATTCCCGGGAAACACGAAGGCCAGCGCTGCAACCGCCGCTGCTGCAATGGCCGTGTACCCGGCGTTCACACCGAACCACCGCACCATGATCACGGCGAGCGCCACCCCGGACAAGGCAGTGAGCACCCACTTGTTCTGGTAAATGAATGCCGAGATCCCTCCCGTGCCCTGGCCCCAGTTGGCGAACACGAGGACCCCCACCATGGACCCGAAGTACAGGGCGATCTGCCACAGGGGCCTGCCTTGATCTTCCTTGGGCATTACAGCTTCGATGCCCTCACGCTCACGCTCCTCCTTCCTGAAGAGAAAGGCCATGACAAGCCCGATGACGATGCTGAAAGCCACGGCTCCCACCGCCCTGGCGATCCCGAGCTCGGGCCCGAGGACTGCTGCGGTGAGCACAACGGCCAGCACGTTGATGGCCGGCCCGGAGTACAGGAAAGTCGATGCCGGGCCGAGCCCCGCCCCCATCTTGTAGATTCCCGCGAACAGCGGCAGCACGGTGCACGAGCATACCGCAAGCACCGACCCGGATACCGATGCCACGCCGTATGCCAGGATTTTGTTCGCGCCCGTGCCGAGATACTTCATCACGGACGCCTGGCTGATGAAGACCGCGATGGCGCCGGCAATGAAGAACGCCGGTATTAGGCAGAGCAGCACGTGCTCCTGCGCGTACCACCTGGCCAGGTGAAAGGCCTCGAGAATTGCCGAGTCGAACCGCTGTGTGCCTATGGGCATGAGGTATACGGCGATGAACACGCCGGCGAACATTGCCAGGTGTTTCCATTCATCCCTCAGGCTCACCGTTCCTGCTCCTGGTTCACGCACCGGTTGCAGGCAGTGCCCGGCCCGGCCATCCCGAGAGCCTCGAGCCGGTGTGGTGCGCTGCTCGTGAGCACGGCCTCGATGCATCCCATGAAGTCGAGAACGCAGGGAACATTCAGCCGGTAGAACATCTGCTTGCCCTGCCTCCGCACGTCCACGACGCCGGCCTGTCTCAGGACGGCAAGGTGCCTGGATACGGTGGAGAAGTCGGCATCCACCTCGTCGTAGAGCTCACACACGCACCGCTCGCCCTCTGCGAGCCGTTCCACCATCCAGAGCCTGGTCGGGTGGGCGAGGGCCTTGATCACGCGGGCCTTTGCCTCGTACAGAGCCTTTTGCTCCCGGTTCACTGTGGATCCTCCCTCATTGGTTCATTTGGCTGAATATGCAAATAACAATGTCCTGTCAAGGTCTGGATGTTTTCCGCACCGTATCTTCCGGCCTCTTCCCACAGGCCCGCTCACGCCCATCCTCTTTGGTGCCGGTCACTGCCTCCATGCCCCGGTACCCCCCTGCCCTTCTTCCATGACTTAAGGCGGCGTACGATCCACCCCATTACCCTTCCGGGGTCTTGAGGCAGCAACAACACCGGGAAGATTCCGGACGCTCCATGGCGAGAACATTCCGGGCTCTCACGGCGGCAACCGCTCGCGATCAAGGGAGAAATGCAAAAAATCATGGTGTTGGGGTATTGACTTTTTCTGGAAATTACCCTATGCGATATTGGCACTCATCGGAGACGAGTGCTAATAACACGTGTAGATAGGAGGAGTGTTGTATGAAAATACGGCCATTACATGACCGGGTCATCGTCCAGCGCATCGAGGAGGAGCAGAAGACCGCAGGTGGAATCATCATTCCCGACACAGCGAAGGAAAAGCCCCAGATCGGCAAGGTGATCGCTGCGGGTAAGGGCAAGAAGGCCGAAGACGGCACGATCGTGCCCATGGACGTGAAAGAAGGTGACAAGGTGCTCTTCTCCAAGTACGCGGGCAACGAGATCAAGGTCGAGGGTGAGGAATACCTCATCATGCGGGAAGACGATATCCTGGGAATCGTGGAATAGAGAGGAGGAGTGAACGATGGCTGCAAAGAAGATCATTTACAGTGAAGAAGCTCGGGCGAAAGTGCTCGCCGGTGTAAACAAGCTCGCCAATGCGGTGAAGACCACGCTCGGCCCCAAGGGCCGCAACGCGGTGCTGGACAAGATGTTCGGCTCGCCCAACGTGACCAAGGACGGGGTCACGGTTGCCAAGGAGATCGAGCTCAAGGACAAGTTCGAGAACATGGGCGCTCAGATGGTCAAGGAAGTCGCCTCCAAGACCTCC
>JBASVF010000382.1:0-3219 GCA_049275795.1 Desulfomonilia bacterium | reverse complement strand
CGAGGTGCTCTCGAGCCTGAACCTCAGCACGCCTGTGACCATGACACTCGACCGGGACACCATCGACCGGGTACCGTCAATGATGCGTTTTCCGTGCATACTGAAACCCGAGTTCCACGACAGCTGGCTCGAGGACGGCGAGGTCATGAGACGCATCGGCCCGGGCAACAAGGTGGTGATGGTGAACAGCTACCGGGAACTGCTGGATCGCTACGCGCAGCTGAGCGCCTTCGGCGAGCTCGTGCTGCAGGAGTTCGTACCCGGCGGCTCCAGCAGCCTGTTCTACTACGTGGGCTACCGCAGCCGTGAAGGGAAGATCCTCGTCTCACACGTGGCGAACAAGGTCAGGACCTACCCCGACAAGCTGGGTTCCGAGACGGCGCTCAGGTCGATCTTTCGCCGCGACCTGCTGGAGACCGGGGACGGCATCCTGCACAAGCTCGGCTATGTCGGGCCCGCAGGCATCGATCTCAAATACGACTCTCGGGACGGCGACTTCAAGGTCATCGAGATCAACTGCCGGCTGGGCCTCAACGACTGCTACCTGACGGATTACGGCCTCGACATCCCGAGCATCTACTACCACGACAGCTTGGGCCGCGAGGTGAAACCGGTCCGCAGCTACCCGGACGGCATCACCTGGTACTCGTTCGCCTCGGATCTCGACTGGATGAGACAGTACGGCAGGTCGCAGGGAAAGAGCTGGGCGAGCTGGGCCTGGCAGGTTCTCAAGGGCTACGACACCTACGAGGTCTTCTGCTGGAGCGACCCGCTGCCTTTTGCGGTCTGCATGCGCGAGCTGGCCTTGCGGGTGCTCAACAAGTACGGGATATACAGGCCGTTCGGGCAAAAGGCGGGCAAGGCCCGCGTTCCGGCCGGCAATCTCGAGGCCTGAGACCCGGGGCAGGTCTCGCCCGCCCGCGAGATCCCCGGCTTTTGAAAATCGCGCGGTTTTTGCCTTTTCGCCACGGCATCCATCCGCATTGTACTTTGCAAGGGCGCCTTTCAAGGACGGGTTGTACCTCCCGGTCCCATGTGGCACCCGCCGGTATTGCCCTTTGCGATCCATCTTCACCACCCCTTGCCGGAGGCATGCCCTTGTTCTGATGCACATCCGTGTTCTGGTGGAGGCGAGAGGGCCTTGTGCGAATTCCGGCCTGGGAAAAAGGCAAATAAACCCGTGTTCACAGGGGCGAGGGCCTCGATGCCGTGCCCGTATTCGCCGTCAGACGGATTCCAGGGTAGGGGGTCGTGGCGGCCCGGGACTCGAGTGAGCCGTCCCGGGTGGGTGCCGCAACTATCCGGATTGCCGGACAAAACGTGATCCATCCGGCTCGCGGGCCAGGGTCCGGCCGGGTGCTGAAGGCCCAAGTAGCATTTGCAGTAAAATCAAAGCAGAGGCGGGCATGGCCCGGCAAGCCCTGGAAAATACCTTTGAAATCAGTGCTCAGAAAAGCCGTAAAACCGCATCCTGCCTGGCTTGAGGGCTGGCGAGCACCGCTTACTATATATGGTAAGTTCTAGCATTGCCTGTAATTTTGAGTCTTTTTCGATCGGGAAGCGCTGGCGTCACCCGAATTGGCGGAGCACTTGGCTCTTTCGCGAGAGAGGAGGGGAGGGCAATGGAAAAGTCTCTGGCAATCGCCGGCATGTATTCCCTGCTGAACCCGCCCCGGGTACAGCTGACCGAGGAGGTCAAAGCACCGGCCGAACCAGGCCCTGATACCGCCATCCGCATCCGCAGGGCCAGGGACAGTGACCGACAGTCCTGGGACGATTACGTGCTCTCTCACCCGCTGGGGGGGGCGTATCATCTCTTTGCCTGGAAGCAGGCGGTGGAACGGGCCTACCACCACCAGTGCGTCTATCTCATGGCCCAGGACGGCCAGGGGGCTGTCCGGGGGGTCTTTCCCCTGGTGCTCATGAAGCCCCCTCTGCTCAAACCCGTGCTGGTATCACTGCCCTTCTGCGACTATGGCGGAGTGCTCAGCGACGGGCCGGAAGCGTCCGGTGAGCTCGTAGTCCATGCCCTGGAGCTCTCCGAGGCGAGCAGTGCCGAGCCCGACATCCGCTGCGTGCAGCCGGTGGCAGAGTTGGACGGTTCACCGTATTTTGCCGTGAGCAACCGCAAGGTAAGGATGGTGCTCGACCTGCCGGGCTCGGCAGAGGAGCTGTGGCAGGGCCTCAGGTCCAAGCTGCGGAGCCAGGTCAGGTCGCCCGAGAAGGAGGGCATGCAGTTTCGCCTTGGCTCGCTCGATCTCGTGGACGAGTTTTACACCGTGTTTCGGCGCAACATGAAGGACTTGGGTTCGCCTGTGCATGCCAGGCAGTGGTTCGAGAGCGTGCTCGAGTCCTTTGGCAATCGGGCCCGGGTTGGTGCGGTGTTCTACCGCGGCCGGGCGGTTGCGGCGGGTATGGTGCTCGAGTGCGGGCGCACGCTCACCATCCCTTGGGCATCGACCTTGCGAAAGTACAATCACTTGAGCCCCAACATGCTGCTCTACTGGGGTTTTTTGGAGCACGCCTGCGAGAGCGGGTTCAGCCGGTTCGACTTTGGCCGGTCGACGCCGGACGAGGGCACCTACCGGTTCAAGCAGCAGTGGGGGGCGAGACCCGAGCCCCTGTTCTGGTACTCGCCCGCGGTTGGGGTGGTCAAACCCGCCCCGGTGCCTGGAGGCGACATTCGCAAGCTGGCCGAGAAGGCCTGGTCGATGCTTCCCCAGGCAGTGGCCGACACGCTCGGCCCCAGGGTGCGGAGGTTCATCTCCCTCTGAGGCCATGACCGGGCTTTAACGAGGAGCAGCCGGAAGCGAGGCCCGTTCCCATGAACCCCCTTGATGCCTGAACCCGAAGACTGCAAGGAATACAGGAAAGGACAGTGCTTTCGCACAGCCTCGCCCCATCGCCCGATCACATCCTCACAACCCCCCAAGGACAGGACCCGATGCGATACTCGGTACTGAAGGCAGATCTGAAAGCGCACCGGGATGTCATTGTGGGGCTGTGGAAGAGCGCCTATGACGAGATGTCGGGTGACCGCTACGGGTGGATCTACGAAAACAGCCACCTGGGGCCGCCGACGAGCTTTCTCCTTCGGCATAACTTAAGCGGAAAGCTCGTGGGCCTCGTTTCCATCTTTCCGAGGAACCTGTTCGTAGGCGGCAGAAAGGTGCGGTCGGTCATATGCGGCGATTTCATCGTGCTCAAGGGTCACAGGAC
>JBASVF010000381.1:0-2961 GCA_049275795.1 Desulfomonilia bacterium | reverse complement strand
GCCCAAGATGAGCATGAGGAAGGTGAAGTTGGGGGACATGCCGGTGGCCTTGTCGAGCCAGAGCCCTGCGTAGAGGCCGAGGAAGGTCATGGTCACGAGCACGATGCTGTAGGCGCTGATGCGCACGAGCCGGTTCATGAGTTCTCTGGGGACCTTGTAGCGTCTGGGTCTGTTCACGGCAGTCCTCCTTTTTGCTTTTGTTAGGGCTGTTTTAGTAGAGGAGCCTCATGAGGGCTTCCCGTGCCGGGGCGGTGTTGATGCCCACGAGCAGGACGATGAGGACGTAGACTGCGACGGCCTCTGCCCTGGTGAGGCCCAGGACTTTGTAGGTGAACCTGATGCCGATGCCGGTGAGGAACAGGCAGCCGATAACGATCCACAGGGTAGTCATTGTCGAGTCCTCCTTTCTGGTTCGTTGCTGCAAAAGGAGTAACAAGGACCGTGCCAGGGAGGGCTAGTGTCTAAGATGATGAAATAACTAGCTATAGCAGGGCGGTTGCAGGGAGTGAAATGACAGTTTGGCATGCGGGGCGAGGCGTGGGGTTTCCCGATGTGACAAACTGGCAAAAGCGCTCCCAAGGCCGCCGACAGGCCGTGACATTCTGACAGCAAGAAATGAGGGGGAGTTTCACTGGAGTGCGGGTGTTCGGCCCGGGGCGGTTCTCTCCTCAATCCATGGTCGAGGCAGGGATCGTGACCCCCATGTCCTCGTAGGCCCTCAGCCGCGACTGGAAGCTGCTGATGAGCATGCCGTTCTCGTCCACGTAGTCGTAGATCACGGCCTTGTCCTTGCCCTCGGAGATGCGCAATACCCGGCCGATGTACTGCTTTACTCTGCCGGTGAACCGGATGGGGGTGGCAAGGAAGATGGAGCTCAGAGCCTTGAGGTCGAACCCCTCTCCGATGAGCTGCGAGGTGGCCACGAGGATGCCGGAGCTCGAGCGATGGAGCTGTTCTACGAGCTCGCTCCGCCTGGCCATGGGGACCCGGCCGGTGAGAAGCGAGGCGGGAAGGCCCGATTGTGAGATCATGCGGTGGAGCTCCTCGCAGTGGGCCACCCTGTCGGAGATGACCAGCGCGATCCCGCCGCTCGTCCGGGCGTGCCCGACCACGTCGCGGGCGATGAAGTCGTTGCGCCGCCTGTCCGCAACGAGGGCGGCGATCATGGACTGATACTCGTCCGAATCGAAGTAGTACTTGCACCCGGTCTTGCGCACCCTGAGGGTCGCCCTCATGATCCGTTCGATCTCCTGGAGCTCTCTGGGCCTGATCGTGTGGAGCCGGTCGCCCAGGTAGAAGTAGATGAGCCGGGTGAGCTTGTCGCGGCGATATGGGGTGGCGGAGAGGCCGAGCATGAAGGCGGCATCGAGCGCGCCTACCACCTCGGTGAAGGTCCGGGCGGGCGTGTGGTGGCACTCGTCCACGACCAGGTGGCCCACGGCGGGCTTTATCTCGTCCAGGACCCGGGTGAGCGAGTTGATGATGCCGATGGTGAGCTTCCTGCCCAGGTCCTTGCGGCCGTCGCCGACGAGACCGATCTCGTCTTCGCCGATATCCAGGAATTCCACGGCGCGGCGGTGCCACTGGTACATGAGCTCCTTGGTGTGGACGATCACCAGGGCCGGCTGTCTCCTGCGTGCGATGATATTGAGCGCGATCACGGTCTTGCCCGCACCGGGAGGGGCTTCGAGCACGCCGTACCTGCGGGCGGTGAGGTCGCCGGCTGCCGCGAGTTGGTACGGGTGGAGCTGGGCCTTGAAGCCGAAGTCCACCGCATCCAGGGTGCGGGTTCGGTCCACGACCAGATAGGGCGAATCGCCGATCCGGGTCAGGAGATGGTTGATATAGCCCCTGGGCAGGATGAGCACGCCGTTCTGCCGCTTGTAGAAGCTGAGCATCTCGGGCTGGAAGTTCCGTCTCCTGCTCCTGGAGTATTTCTCCACCTGCTCCCACTTGGGGTTGGGCAGGGTGAGGTCGGCCTCGATGCGCTTGACCACCCCGGGATCGAGGTCGGCCTCGAGGATGCGCACTGCGTTGTCCACGTGGATCGTGATCTCCATGGTCATGGCCCTCGATCGTGCATGGGAGACCGTCTCTGTGTGCTCACGTGAGCGCGTTTACCAGCTTATCCATGAGGTCCTTCGCCTCGGAGACGCTCAGCTCGATCGGCACAGTCCCCCCGCCCGGGTGGGCGAAGGTGAGTCTTGCGCCCTGCGGTGTCTTTTCCACGAGAAACTTCTTTCCCCCCGGCATCCTCAGGTCCGGGGAGATCCAGTCGTCGGCCTCGAACTCCGCGATCTGGATGAGCACCCCGAAGGCGTCCCGCGGGTGGATGAAGAGCTCTTTCCACACCGGCCCGTAGTCGCTGAACCCGAAGTAGGGGATGCCGTTTTCCTCGAGCATCCGGCGGGTTGCCTGGATGTCCGAGGTCTGCAGGGTTACGTGGTGCACCCCGCCCTGCCTGTCGCTGAGGAACCCGTCGAGAAAGCTGCCCTCGCCGGTGGGGGTGAGCAGCTCGAGCCTGCTCAAGTCTCCCAGGGAGAAGATCTGCCACAGGTACTTCATACCCCCATCCTCGGCCCGGGCGCCCGGAACGGCGCCCATGAGGCGGGTGAAGAACTCGAACGCCCGGTCGTAGTCCTTGACCGCAAGGGAAACGTGGTCGATTCTCAAGATCATGGAAACGCTCCTCAAAGGTATGATGATCTTCTCGTATCGGAAAGATCGGCCGGCCGTCAAATGGTTTGTAGGCCCATTCAGGCCCGGGTGACCGGTGCCCCTCCTGCAGGGCATCGCGTACAGGGGTGTCCCGGCCGGATGGGTGAGCTCTAATGCTACAGCGGTGAAGTAGAAATACAGCATGACAGGCCCTATGATCTTTTCATGAGAGAAACCATGAGGAGAACAACACGCAATGGAAGCACAAGAGCAAGAAGTACGGAAGCAATGGGATCAAGCGTT
>JBASVF010000380.1:0-5629 GCA_049275795.1 Desulfomonilia bacterium | reverse complement strand
GGACAGCAGGTGTGTAAGATACAAAAAAGGGGAACCAGGTCATGAAATATCGCTTATCTCAAGCCTAACTCATTGATTTGTCTCGTCCCAAATCATTAATTGAATTTATTTTGGACAGTAGTGATATTAACAATTAAATTCTTAACAACCGGATATCAACAACCGGCTTGCCTGCCTCGATGCTCCTGCACGTAAGGGGCGCGTCTTCCCCGTCGCCGGACCGTGCGCTGCCCTGATCGCCCGGCATGGTCGGCCCGGGATCCCGAGTGCGGCAATGGGCACGCCCCGGCTCTCGAGGGCCAGCTAAACTTGCGGTGCAATAACCCCCTGAGATCAATACCGATCAGGCGGCAGATCGTTGCCTGCATTCTACCGGCAAGAGACAACTGAGCTCCCGGCGGTCCTGGCGGAGGCGCCCCTGCCGCTGACTTGCCTGTCGTATTGTCTTATATAAATAGAGGGAACCTATAGGAACATTCGATAGAAAAGGCTCCTGCCCGGTTAAGTCATAGATCTCCATGAATGAACTCTTTGTTCATGGAAGATCAAACCGCCTTGTTCTGCTCGATCTCCATGAAAAATCATAGCCCTCGAACCCCGTACCACCTCCTCCCACTCCTCCCATTCATTTGATCCAGCAAGGGGTCTGACATGATTTATGAAGATTATCAAATCATTACAAATGATGCCTGGAAATCGGACTCCCAGCGGGCCCTGTTGCTGCCGGTATTGTGCTCAGACCCCATTACGTCATTGAAAGGCAGGCCTCCATTCCTATCTCAACGACTTGCGGCTATGGATCTGATGATCAGGGCAAAGTGATTCAATGGGGTCACCAGAGTGATTCCATGGAGTCGGTGAAGATCCGAGAGATGCCCGTCAGGATAAATAATCATAAAATAATTCAATAGCAAAGATACTTTTCATTGCCTGGTACACCGATTGCAGACCTTTCACCACCATGCACTTGCAGTGTGCTGGTGTGGCTTCTGGAAGTTCTGGCTTCACAGGAAGCAGCGGTGAGATTTTTTCGGAGCGGTGTAACGGGGGTAAGTGCAAGAGGAATAGTCTAGAGGATTTCTTCAACAATCTCATGAAAGGAAGGATGGTATGGGTGGATGTAAAAGAGCTATCATGAACGGGGCTTTGAGGAGTCGAAGCGTGAGGGCATGTTCCGCTGTGTTGTTGCTCGCGTTATTATGCTTGAGTCACGCCGAGGCAGGGGCTGTGAATCTTCCTACCTGGAGCGATGATTGGGTACTCCGCTGGGACAATACCTTGCGATACACGCTGACTTCCCGCATTAAGAGCCAGGAGAGCGCACTGATCGCGGACGCGAATGCGGATGACGGAAACCGCAATTTCGACAAGGGCATCGTATCGAACCGGTTGGACCTGCTCTCCGAGATGGACCTGGTCTACAAGGGCGCCTACGGAATCAGGGCAAGCGGCGCATTCTGGAAAGACTGGGCTTACTCGGGAGACTTGGACCACGATTCTCTCGCAACCTCCAACTATCTCGAGAACGGCGTCCAGGCCTTCGGCCTGTACAACAGGGCCGAGCGGTATTTCGAGGGGCCGAGCGGGGAGCTGCTCGACCTGTTCGTGTTTGGGAAGATCGAGGTCGGTAACACCACGAGCTATGTGAAATTCGGCCGCCATACCTACTACTGGGGTGAGGCGCTCTTGAATCCCATCCACTCCATCAGCTACGGCCAGATGCCGCTCGATCTGGCAAAGTCAACAGCTCAGCCGGGCGTGGAGGTGAAAGAAGTGTTCCGTCCGCGGCACAATATCAGCCTCGTGACCCAGTTCTCTCCGGAGTTCGGAATGGCCGCCCAGTACTTCCTGCAGTGGGAGAGGAACCTGACGGCTGAAGCTGGAACCTATTTCGGCACCTCTGACTTGAGCACGAGAGGGTCCGGAGCAATGATACTCGGCCCTGGCGTGATCTTCACCCATGGAGAGGATATCAAACCCAAGGATCGCGGTGACTTCGGTATCTCGGCCAAATGGGAACCGAGCTTCCTGAACGGTACATTAGGATTCTACTATAGGAACTTCTCAGACACCTTGCCGCAGGCAATCATCAACCTCGGGACCGGGACATACCATTTCGCGTATGCTGATGACATCGATCTGTTCGGAATAAGCTACGCGACCGAGATATTCGGGCTCAGCCTCGGCTCTGAGGTGTCCTACCGCAGGAATATGCCCCTTGCGAGTGAGGCAATCATAATAAACGACTCATCCCAGCTTCCTCGTGACGGAGATATCCTGGGAGCGCGTGGTGAGACCGTCCATGGCCTAATCAATCTCCTGGGTACGCTGAAAAGATCGCCTGTATGGGACGCCGGTTCCTGGAACATCGAGTTTGGATACAGCAGGTGGCTGGAGGTGGACCAAGGCAAGGAATACTTCAAGGGCAGGAGCGAGTACAACGGCTTTGACGAGGTGACGAGGGATAACGGATTCGTGCAGGCGAACTTCTCTCCGCAGTGGCTTCAGATTTTTCCTGGAGTCGATGTTTCGCTGCCCATCACCGCGAGTTACGGGCTGTGGGGAGTCTCGTCCGTTGCAGGCGGCGGCGGCAAGGAGGAAGGGAGCTGGGGCATCGGCCTGGCCTTTGATATCTACTACAAGTACAAGATCAACCTGAACTACGTCGACTACTTCGGAAAGATCAGGAGAGATCCGGTTACCGGGGCGGCGTCCGCACGGGGCGGCAACGCGCTCATGAGAGACCGCGACTTTGTCTCGCTAACCTTTAAGACAAGTTTCTAGCCGAGAAAGGGGGGAATCATGAAAATGGTGCGAAGAATCATATTCATCCTGGGCGTAATATTGGGATTGTCCAGCTATGCCATGGCTGCGCTGACTCCGGAAGAGGTGAGCCAGCTCGGCGGGGACAAACTGACCGTGATCGGTGCTGAAAAAGCAGGGAACGCGGACGGGTCGATTCCTCCTTATACCGGAGGAATTACCGAAGGGCCTGATGGATGGTACTATGAAGGCCAGCTCAAGGTTCCCTATTCGGCATTCAAGGCGCGCTCGATCGGGGTCCGTCCCAATCCGTTCAAGGACGACAAGATCCTGTATACCATCACTGCCAGCAACCTTGCTGAATATGATGAGTTTCTCACCGATGGTACCAAGGAGCTCTTCAAGAGATTCCCGGATTACAAGATGAATGTCTACCCATCCCGGAGATCCTGCTCCTATGGCAAGAACGTCATCGAGGGAACCCGCAAGTCCGCGCTGACAGCCAAGGTCGTGGGAGAGGGCGGAAAATCCCTGATCGGTGCACATTGCGGATTCCCGTTCCCGATTCCGAAATCCGGCATCGAGCTTGTCTGGAACCATCTCGTAAGGTGGGTCGGAACGGTCGAACGGGGCATGTACAATAGCTTCGTCGTGAACTCCGCCGGCCGCAAGGTCCTGTCGAGCCACGGGGAATTCACCCTCGAGTATCCCTACTGGGATGAGACGCATCCGGACGCGGGCACGGATCTGTGCAAAATCAGGGACAGGGTTATCCAGCCCGCGAACAGGAACGGAGAAGGCCTGATCTGGATCTTCAAGCTCGACAAGACGAATGGAGACCCGGCTTGGCAGTATCTGCCCGGCCAGAGAAGTGTGAAGCGCGCTCCGGAAATCGCCTTCGACGGTCCAAACACCTCCGTGGCGGGAGCGGCGACCTACGACGAGTCCTACGTGTACAACGGTTCTCCCGAGCGGTTCGAGTGGAAGATCGTGGGGAAGAAGGAAATGCTCATCCCCTACAACCAGTACGAACTCGCCTACCACAGCTCGGAAAACACGGTCTTTGGACCAAAGTTCATAAACCCGGATTACATGCGGTGGGAGAAGCATCGTGTCTGGGTTCTCGAGGGCACCTTGAAGCCCGAGTACCGGCACATCTTCAGCAAGCGGATCATGTACCTCGACGAAGACTCCTGGTACGCAGTGCTTGCAGATACGTATGACCACAAGGGCAACATTTACCGGGTCACGCACTGCACCTTCGTTCACAACTATGATTACCCGGCACCGTTCACCTGCGGTTATGTCGGATATGACCTAATCGCAGGCATCTATTACTACAACGCCTATACCGGTGATACCGGCGGCATGGGCTACATCGACCGTTTACCCTCTCAGTACTGGGCTCCTCAGGCTCTGGCTGGCGCGGGAATCCGTTAATGAGATCACTGGAAGTGGCATAAGACCGGGCGGGCAGGACCCCCTGTTACGGGTCCTGCCCGCCGGAAAAACGAGCGCACAACGGGCAGGAAGAGGAGGAGGGATGATTTTTCGTATTTCAAAACTAACGATCGCTGCAATCATCTGCATGTTTCTCATGGCGGTTCCGGCGTTTGGATCAGACACCCAGCCGGCCGACTCCACTGCCGGAGAAAAAGGCACCAATACAGGTCTCGAAGCATCCGATACCAAGAAGATCAAATTCCAGGACCCCTTGAACACCCCTGCGAGATTATCGGCCTTGTCAACGAAACGGGTTCTCAACGATATCGAGAAGGCCGATGATCGCATCATCGCGGTAGGGATTCGCGGACATATCATATATTCGGATGACAATGGAAAAAGCTGGACCCAGGCCGAGGTCCCGGTTAGCTGCGACCTGACCGCGGTAAGCTTCGCAAGTCCGTCCAGGGGCTGGGCTGTGGGCCATGACGGGATCGTACTGCATACCGCCGATGGCGGGACTACCTG
This sequence comes from Desulfomonilia bacterium, assembly GCA_049275795.1. GTDB lineage: Bacteria > Desulfobacterota > Desulfomonilia > UBA1062 > UBA1062 > Phosphitivorax. The sequence goes on along the minus strand of JBASVF010000380.1, from coordinate 895 downwards.
GACAAAGCAGCTGGATGGCAACGATGTCTGCAAGCTGCTGGAAGAGGCATATATATCAAAGCCGCTGAGCGGATTCCCCGACGAAGAATCTGCCGAGACATTCTTGTTCAATATCCAACTGTTATTGGATGATGGGCCGGTGAACCCATTCCTCGATGTCATGTTCGAAAACGAGAGCACCGGGATAATTATAGGCGCGTTTAACCTCATCTTTCTCACGAAAGATGGCGGCAAGAGCTGGGAGCCGCTTCTCGACAGGTGTGACAACCCCGGTGGAATGCATCTCTATTCCATAATCAACACGGGAAGAGACATCTATGTGAGTGGCGAGCAGGGACTCATGCTCAAGTTCGACCGCCAGGCAATGCGTTTCCAATCGATAGAAACGCCTTACAACGGAACCTATTTCGGGGTCGTTGGAAAGGGCGAGACGATCATCGCGTTTGGCATGATGGGGAATATTTATCGAAGCGCGGATTCAGGAGCCAGCTGGCGGAAAATCCATAATCCCACAAAGGGCAGTATCGTAGGCGGGAGGATTCTCGAAAACGGCGCCGTTGTGCTGGTGAACCTGAACGGCCGAGTGCTGGTGAGCACTGATGAGGGCATGAGCTTTGTCGAGACTCCTAATGGACATGGCGCTCCATTGCATGCCGTTGTGGCGATCGACGACAGTACGCTCATTTTTGCCGGCTGGTTTGGCGTCCAGTACGGGAAACTAAATTAGAACGAACGTGGGTTCAACTGGAGACAAAATAAGCATGGATCGAAAAGACAAAAACAATTGCTTCCCTATTATAAGCGATCTCAAAGACTTCGACGCCATGTCCGGGAACTGGCTCGAGCGGGCGATTTACAACCACCGAATCATAGTGGTCATAATAGCTGCTATCTT
>JBASVF010000379.1:0-1672 GCA_049275795.1 Desulfomonilia bacterium | reverse complement strand
TCCTATGACTACGTGAAGATCAACTCGGAGTACCGGACCTAGGCCTGAAATGCTTAATTGCCGATAATATATGTTATGTAAAATAACCACCTGGCAAATATCTGCCGACGGTTTTTAGAACCCGGTTCATTCGAGGGACCTATTCCATGACCGAGGAACGCACTGCAGAGAAACATACCGTCTGCTTGAGGATCAGGCCCCACCATATCCTGTGCCTCAGGTTCCTGGGCTTCGAGCCTCCTGGACGCGGCGATGACTATTATCGCACCAGCCGTGAGATCTGCGAGACGCTCACCTCCCACGAGGACGACCTGATCGAGGTCTGGCACGGGGTCGACGATCTCTGCCGCTATTGTCCCGAACTCGGCGGCAACAGGTGCATAAGCCCATTTGGCGACGAGGACAAGGTCAGGCGCTGGGACGAAAAGGTTCTCGAGGGGCTCGGCCTGAAGTACGGCGATAAGCTGACCGCTGGAGAGATCAGGAGGCTCGTCGACCGAAAAGCGCCCCTTGGCTTCTGCAAAGACCGCTGCCCGTGGAAATCCATCTGCAAAGCGTTCGGATCCTGACCCCGATACTCACGATCGTATGATCTCCTCGAAGCCCTCTTATTGTACTTGCCGATTCTGGATGACCTTGATACCTTGACCCGATGTTTCAAATGCAATCTCGGGCAAATGGTGAGGATTTTTTAAGGGAGCTAAAGAATCACTCACGGCCCTGGGAGCTCTTGGCCAGGAGACCTCCTGGCCTCGCGGCCAAGGGTTCCCGGGGTCGGTGATTTTCGATTTCTAGATGGATCCTTCCACGGAGCGGCTGATGATCTCTTCCATGAACGACTGGACCTTTGCGGGCAGCCCTTCGATCTTGATGTCGAGAAAGCCCCGGATGATCAGCGACCGTGCCTCTTCCTCGGTCAGCCCCCGGGTCATGAGATAGCCTAGTTCCTCGCTGGAGATCTTTCCCACGGCCGCCTCGTGCGTCAGGTTGATGTCCGGATGTGCTCCCCTGAGCTCCGGTATGGAATGGATCACGCCGTTTTCGTTGAGAAGAAGGCCACTGCACTCCATGTGCCCGAAGGTTCCGGCTTCGTTTCCCGAGAGCATCTGACGCGAGATCACCGTGCCCCCCTCGGAGACCACCCTGCTGATGACCTCGCCGCTGGAGCCCTTGCCATTGAGCACAACCCTGCCTCCGGTATCGAAGTACGATTTGCCTTTGCTATAAATTACTGAGTAAAATCTGGCGCTTGCATTCTCAGAGACGTACGCGATCGGGTTGGTGATGATCTTCCTCACCTCGGTCATGCCCACATAGTTGGAGATATAGCGGGCCCCCTCCCCTACGGACACGGCGCCGACCGGGAACACCTCCATGGCGTGACCCCAGTTGTGGACCATGGTATAGCCCAAGTGGGAGCCGGGCCCCAGGTAGGTCTCGGTGATGCCCACATGGGTGCCTTCCTTTCCGTGGCTGGCGGTGGTGCAGCCGTTGACGATGTTGAGCTCCGCGCCTTCGCCGAGCTCGATGATGTTGTGGATGAACTGCTTTGAGCCGCTTTCGCCGAAGAGGAATGCTGCCTGAAGCGGTTCCTCGATCCTGACCCCGGGCTCTACGAACACGTAGTACCCCACCGGGTCCTTATCTGCGGCCATACGGGTCGTCTCGTTGG
>JBASVF010000378.1:0-25877 GCA_049275795.1 Desulfomonilia bacterium | reverse complement strand
AGGAAGCGGTTTTGCCACCCCGTGCCCGCGAAGTTGTAGTTGTCGGCCTGCTGGGTGTTGCAAATGCCCGTGAGCGAACCTGAAGCCATGAACAGGGGCCTCCCGACGCTTTCGGGTTGGCCCGATGCGTCGAGGTGGGTCAGGGCATTGATCTGGATGGCGTCGACGAGCATGTCCTTGTACCGGGATGCCCGGTATTCACCCAGGTCGTCGTCCGTGTAGAAGAGCCTTTCGAGCTTGCCGTAGATCACGGTGTCGTCGAACGCGATGTCCAGCCCGCAGCCCGCATGTGGAGCTATCTCGATCACGCCGCCGTTGAGGATGTCGATCTGCAGCCCCTTGAGGTAGATGCTGCCGAAGTCGGCGTTGTTGTTGGCCGGCACCGTGGAGGTCAGCGAGCTCATGGTCATGGAGTCGAGCAGGATCTCGGTCGCGTAGAACTCCATGGTGGGCAGCCCCAGGTAGATGCCCGCAACATTGGCGGTGTTGTCCAGGTAATTGCCCGTGGAGTGGTAGTTGGATGCAGAGCTCATCACCGGGAGCCTGTCAGAGATGTCGAGGTTGAAGATCGTGCCGGTGATCTCGGGAATGACCGCCGAGTCTCCTCCCCGGTAGAGCTCCTCGAAGGGAAGGTGGAAGTCTTGGTCGTCATAGATTGTCTTGTCGGGTTCATCGGGGCCGAACCGGCCCAGTTGCTCGACCCTCAGGATGTCGATCTCGATGTTGTTGAAATTCAGTGCCGCTCCGTCGCCCTCGATGCCGGGAAGGCCGTCGGGATCTTCGTACGTGATCTGGTCCGTGTTCGTATAGATGTAGAGATGGTCAAGCAGAATGCCCACCCCTGTCTGGGCGGTTACCGAGGCGAGGGCTTCGTCGCCGAGCTCTTCCAGTGCAGCGGCATTTCCCGGACAGATCACTGCAACAGCCCAGATGAGGCAACACACCGTGGTTATGTGCATCGCGTGTATCCTGGTTTGCGTCGTCTTCATCTCACTTCTCCTGCAGGCGCCTCATTGCGGGCTTTCCGCTCAAGGATCACCCGATCGACCGCCAAGCATCTGTCAATGCGATGATATTTCCATATACCCGTTGAGGGTGGCGCACGTTACATTTCTCATCTTAATGGGAAAGAAGGATGCACCGTCGTTGAGGGCCAGATTCCTGGGATCGTCTATGCTGACCTTGTCGATGCTCAGGCTGTCCATGAAGACCTCGACCGTTCCCATGGCCATCATAATGCCCGAAAACGCCAGGGGAGATCGATCGTAATAGTGATACCCCTCGTTGCCGGCATATACCATGGCGTGGAACCCAAGAGAATGAGACGCGTTGAGGAGTATGGGCTGGCCGTGATAACTCTTGAGGACATCCAAGAGATCGAGCATTAGGGCATTGTGCAGGTTGTCCAGATGGCAGTCGAAGAGCAGCGGGCTCTTGATATGTATGCTGTTGGATCCGAACAGGTAGCCCGCTGCTGAAAGAAGGTCAACATCGGTGTGAGTCAGTGCGTTTACCTTGATCAGATCCGCCTTGATGCCCTCGAAGACCAGGCTCGCCGAGCTGCCGGGTCCTGCATGACCGTCAGTGTCCGTGAACCTGAGCTCGTCGATGCCCAGGTACATGACGATATCATCCATGGCCAGGTCGATGCCGGTGGTGTAGTGCGGAGCGATCTCGACGTTGCCCCAGAGGCTGGCGAGGTTCACTCCCTTCATCCCGATCTGCATCATGTTCCCGCCGTCGTTCACCGAGGTTCCGTTCGTGCTGTCGAGATCGGTGACCGTGATGCCGCCGATGTTGACCTCGTCCATATAAACATCGAGGCTTGGCAGGAACATGGCGATGCCGACCTTGTTCCAGACCTCGGCCCCGGGCTTGGGAATCATGGTGAGAAGGTTCGTGGAATATTTCGCGGACATCATGTAATTGTATCCCGGGCTCAGGCAGGGGAGCTCGTCCACCACGTCGATGACCAGTGCTCCGGGGTCTATGCCGATGGTTGAGCCCTTGTCATGGACCAGCACATCCGATCCGGAGAATGACAGGTAGCTTGAGTCCGTGAACCGGAAATGGGGGTCGTTGTAGCCGATGCTTTTTACACCCGTGGTCTGATCGTATATCAGCGCGTTTACCCGCAGGATATCGATCTCGATGTTCTCGAGATTCAGGGATGCGGCCTTTCCCAGGCCGAGTAGCGAGGTCCCGGGGAGGGATGCCGGGGGGAAGGCGTTGTGGGTCATGTCTCCGCCGTCATCATCGATAAAGGAGATCCTGCCGAAATGCTGGTAAGCGGCAAAGTCGTCGACGGCCAGGGTGATGCCGGCCTGACCGTTCACATCACTGAGCTCCTGGTCGGTGAGCGATGTCATCCCGAATACCGAACCCGGGATCAACAGGAGACAGAATAGGAAGATCTTTGCTCTCTGCATGATGTCCTCTCCAGCTTAATGGGCGGAAACCTCGAAACTGCCGGACAAGGTCGTGGTTACGCTGTCCTTCACCTGCACCTTGATGAGCGAGGTGTCGTGGTTGTACACAACGTAACCAATATTTTCGTAATTGCCCCCGTTGGCATCCATACAATGAATTCCGCCCACGGTCATCTCCGATACATGGAGTTCGGAGGTGGGCATGCCGATGTGAATGCCCAGGATCGACCCGTTTCCTCCCGAGGCTCGGTGAAGAGCGGTAGTAATGGGAAGGCCGGTGGTTATGTCGATGGTGAGAGGATTGTACAGGCGACCGGCCGACTGGAAGAACCCCATGTCGCTCCTGCGGTAGTTGTTCATGCACGATGAGTAGTTGAGGTAAGCCCCCATGGTCCCGGGGCTGAAGAGCGAAACCGGGGTCTCGTCATTCGCGGGCATCTCCGAGAATGCCAGGCTGTTGATCCTGAGGGTGTCAATCTCGATATCCTTCAGAACGATCCAGCCCGCAATGGGCCCGTCATCGGTACCGCCGATCTGCGGCCTGTTGTTGTAGATGTCGTCCACAGGGTTGAACACGCCGTCTGAATCGATGATGCGGATCTCGTCTATCTTGGCATAGAGCTGGACATCGTCCATGGCTATGTCGGCACCGCACCCGTCGTATGACAAGAAACCGATTTTACCCCCAAGGGTGGTGATGCTCGCTCCGTGCACCTGCAGCTTGAAGAAGTCACGCTCGTGATCGCTGTAAAACCATTCCTTCACACCGAGAAGCGTGTCCCAGATACCGATGGGACGCGTCTCCACCCGGTCGATGTAAAAGCCGTCTATGACGAACGTATCGATGTAGGCGTCCATGGTGGGGAGGCCTATGCACAGTCCGGCAGCCGCAACGCCTCTGTTGCCCCAGAAGGCGGGAGAGAGATCGGCCGCTGCGTCAATGGTAAGGGCTCGGAACTCTGCAATGTGAGAGTCGTTGATCCACTTGCTCGGGTTCGATTGAATGTAGTGATCCGGCAGATCATCGGCACCCGTGCGGTAGATCGAATTGAGGGTGAGGCTGTCCAGATTGATATTTGCGAGTCTCATCGTTGCAGCGAGAGCCTGTCCTGCCAGGGGTTCGAGGTCGGAGTAGTTTTCGCCGTCGATATCGGTATAGGTGAACCGGGGAATCTCGATCGTTATGCAGAGGTCATCGAAGGACATGCTGATTCCCGCCATACCGGTCACCATGTTCATCTCCTCATCGCTCACCGGCTGCATGGCACCCGCCTGTTGCTGGAAAACCGGGAAAAACATGATCAGAAGCACCGACACGGTGAGAATCAGCTTTTGCATCGTTTCTCCTTTTATTTATATTCCAACGATAAGCGAGCCAAAGTCACCCCTTGTCATGCAATGAAGATGCCAGGAAGAGATATGTATAAGTGATTGATATAAAATGACATTATTAATTATCAATATATGCGCTGTGATCAGGAAAAGAAAAGTTATGCCATTGTGTAGGTAAAAATTTTCCTTGATCCCCGGAAGCCCTTGCAGCTGGAAACAAGAAGATCTTCTGCTGACAGACATATTAAACCAATATCCGTTCCAACATTTGAGAAGCACTGATGATCTTTATGCATGCACAACGAGGAAAATATTTTAGGGAATGATCTATTCCGTGAGACGGAGTCATAGTATCAGGGGGAATACATATCAGGGGCCTTCTGGGGAAAGATCGGTATGTGTGGCCGTGAAAACCGACAATCATGCTATCGGCTGATAACAACCAAATTGTAGCCCACTTTGCCTCCATTGTGTCATACTGGTGATTAAACTCCGGCGACTCTCGCAGCACAGCCGAACAAAGGGAAGAAGTTCAGGCGCGGCGATAGGATGGCTCGAATACATGGAGCACGGTTACCGGTACTGTACGCATAAGTTAAATCGAATGTAAGGAAAGAAGGATGTCCTATCTTGTGTCTGGGATGATATTGGGGCTTTCTTCAGGGCTCGCACCCGGCCCTCTGTTCACACTCGTTCTGAGCGAGACGCTCAGGTATGGTTTGGGATCGGGTGTCAAGGTTGCAATCGCGCCGGTGATCACCGATCTGCCTATCATCATCCTGACGTTGATCGTGATCTCCAACTTCTCCGGAATCCACCTGATCATGGGGGTGATATCACTGGCAGGAGCCTTGTTTGTAGCTTACCTCGGTCTCGAAACCTTTTCATCTACCGGGTTGGACGACGGGGATGTCCTTTCTGAAGAACGTTCATTGCACAAGGGGATTGTCGCAAACCTGTTGAACCCTCACCCCTACCTGTTCTGGATGACGGTAGGCTCCCCCCTCGTGGTCCGGGCGTACCAGGAAAGTATGTTTCATGCCGGGTTCTTCATTGCTGGATTTTATCTGTTCCTGGTCTGTTCGAAGGTGGGACTGGCCGTCCTAGCCGCAAAGTCGCGACATGCGCTCCAGGGCCGGGCATACCGATTGTGCATGAGAGCCCTGGGTGTCCTGCTGTGGATTTTTGCCGCCATCCTCGCCCGTGACGGAGTCCGGTTCCTGTTCTCTTGAGATCATTAAACGTGACTTCACGGTCCATGGAGGATACCGCCCGGCAACATGAGAGCGAAGATCCTGATCGTTTCCGAGGGAAAGGTCTCGAGGAACTCTCTTCACCGATCATACCAGGTCGCAACGAGAAACCCGGTGTTTCTCGGGATTGACGGCCAGCAGGGGCTATGGGGATGTGGCTGTGCCGCCTGCGTATGAGGCACCCTGCCGGTTGTTACGCCCGGGCGGTTACTTTCTACAGGACCTCGACTCCCGGGTACCGTTCGGAGAGCTCTCCCCTGCGGTCCATCATGAGCGCTGCGGGGAGGTGCTCGAGGATATCCCCGGCGGTCATGCCGTCCTTCCCCTTTGCCGCTGCCGCGAGATCGCCGGCCACGCCGTGGAGAAATACCCCCTTGGCAGCCGCACGCTCGATATCGAGCCCCAGGCCCAGCATGGCGGCAATGGTCCCGGTGAGCACATCTCCCGAACCGGCGGTGGCCATCCCGCAATTGCCGCTCGTGTTGATCAGGACCCGGCCGTCGGGATATCCGATGAGCGTGTTGGCGCCCTTGAGCACGATGATCGAACCTAGGTCCCGACATGCCTGCGTGAGCACCGGAATCCTCCCGGCATGTATCCGGGCTTTATCCAGGCTGGTCAGGCGAGCCATCTCACCGGGATGCGGCGTCAGGATCGTCGGCGCTTTGCGGTCCTTCAGGATCCCGGTATCCCTGCAGACCGCGGTGATGCCGTCCCCGTCGAGGATCAGCGGTTTCTGTACGCCCGCTGCCAGATCGCGTACGAGCTGGGCGGTCTCTTCGTTCAGAGAGAGCCCTGGGCCCATGATCACGATGTCCATCCGCTGGGCCAAGGAGAGCAGGGCCTCCCGGTTCTCGTACGAGATGCTCCCCTTTGGGGTCTGTTTCTGGGGAACCATGACGAATTCGCTGCCTTTCGATGCGATGAAGGGCGCGATTCCTTCGGGACAGGCGAGGCGCGAGTAGCCGCCGCCCGCCTTGAGGAAAGACAGGGCCGAGAAGTAGGGCGCCCCGAGGTAATCTGCTGCCCCGGCAATGAAGAGGGCCTGCCCGAAGGTCCCCTTGTGCCCTTCAGGGTCACGGGCCGGCAGCGGCGGGGGGTCGTTGATCTCCACCCGGATGGACTCCGACTCGGAAAGTTCCTGCGGGAAGGAGATGTGCGTCACGGCAAGCCTTCCGCACAGGGCGAAGCCCGGCATGAGCAGGTTGCCGATCTTGGGCAGCCCGAAGGTGACGGTGAAATCGGCCCGTATGGCGCATCCCATGACCTCTCCGGTATCGCCGCTGACCCCGGAGGGGATGTCCAAGCTCAGCACCGGGACCTCGCTGGTGTTTACCGCATGGATCGCCTCGGCGAACACGCCCGAGACCTTACGGTCGATGCCGGTCCCGAGCAGAGCGTCCACGACCGCATCGCAGCCGCTCAAGCCATCTCGGACGCTCTGGGGCGAATCGGCCCTCAAGAGCTCTATGGGAAGCCTCTGGATGATCTCCAGGTTTGCCAGGGCGGGACCGCGGTATTTTGCGGGATCGGCCAGGAGGAGCACCCGGGGTGTGCCGCCTAAGGAATGTATTTTTCTCGCCACCACGAACCCGTCGCCCCCGTTGTTGCCGCCTCCGCACAGGACGGCAAAGGTCTTTCCCCGGATTCCGACCTCTCTGTCCAGGATCGTGCATGCAGCGATGCCGGCGTTTTCCATCAGCAGGATCTCCGGAATCCTGTACCTTTCCACGGCCGATCTGTCCATGGCCCTCATCTGCTCGACACTGCACACCTTCATGATCGGTCTCCTTTCCTGATGCCCCCGGTCGGTCGGGATCCCGGCGCAGGGAACTTTCCAACGCTATCATACCGGATAATAAGACTATTTACAATGAGGGCGCCGCAGTCCTGAGAGAGACGGCCGGCACCGAGCTCGAGAATGGCGTTCATCCATGCCGGGCCTCGATCTTGGGAAACGGCTGTATGGTTTAGCCCTGATGTCACGCGCCTCCATGAGGGTGAGCGGTGACCGCACCACGGGCTCCCGGACGGGTGGGAAGGCCTCCGTCTTGGCATGGGTGCTCCGGCAGTGCGGTTTACCGGCCCTCAGGTGAGGAATACCGCGATGACGAGCGATACCACCAGGAAGAGGAACCCGGGTAGGATGGTGCGTCTCAGCCCGGGTGATGCGATGCCGAGCACAAAGAAGCCCTTGAGCAGGGTGTTTGCCAGTGACGCGAACACCACCGCTCTGGCTGCCGTGGTGAGCGGGATGCCGCCCGTCTCATGGCTGAGCCCAGCCAGGGAGAGCGTGATGGCATCGACGTCCGCAAGCCCGGAGATGAAGCTGGTGAGGTAGATGCCCCGGTCGCCGAGATAGATCTGGGCGGCTTGCGCAACGAAGAGAACGATGGTGAACACGATCCCGAAGGTGATCGCGGGCCATATCTCGAACGGGTTCCTGATCTTCATCTGGGGGGAGAGTTCGCTCCTTCCCAGGACGAACAGGAACAGGGCGTATAACGTACCGGCGAAGATCGGAACGAGCAAGGGCTTCCAGATCAGCAGCGCCAGGTCGCGATTGAGCACCAGCACGATGACGATGATCCGGGCGAGCATGACGGTCCAGGCTATGAGCAGGGCCATGGCGAACGGGCGTGAGAGGTGTGGCTCTCGCCTGCTTTGCTGCGAGATGCCGAAGGTCACGGCGGTGCTGGACGCGATGCCTCCCAGGAGCCCGGTAAGGCCCATTCCCTTCTGGGCACCCAGCATCTGGATGAGAACATACCCGATGAAGCTCATACCTGAGATGAAGACCACCAGCAGCCAGATGACGAAGGGGTTGAACACGTCGAATGGAGGGGGTCCGAAGTTCCTGTTGGGCAGAACGGGGAGCACGATGGCGGTGATGACCGCGAGCTTGAGCGTGGCATAGAGATCCTCCCGGGTCAGGTGCCCCACGAACCGGTGCATCTCGGGCTTGATGGAGAGCAGTACCGTGGTGACAACCCCCAGTGCGATGCCCAGCGAGATCTTGCCCCAGTAAACCAGGGCGCCGCTCAAGACCGTGACCAGGGCGGATATCTCCGTGGTAAGGCCCGCCTGGCCGCGCCATGCATCCACGAAGTACGTGGCGGTGAAGAAGGCCCCGATCACCAGGATGATAGCCATGAATGGGAGCGGAGACTGGAGGAAATCGGACGCAAGAGCTGCCGCGCATCCCACGAGCCCCATGAGTGCGAAGGTCCTGATGCCTGCGGCGTGCTCGGCTTCGGGTTGGCCGAATGCGTACTCCCGCTGGATGCCCACGAGGATGCCGATGAGAAGCGCGATGCCGAACCTCAGGAAGAGGGAGGGCTCGTCAAGGTACCAGATACCCTGCATGCCGTCAGTCTCCCTGTACGATCGCGCCTGAATGATCCAGGTTGAGGACATCGTTGTTCATGATTCCCTTTCCTCGTGTCAGATCATGTGACGGCATTCTTGCCGAGAAATGCCGTAACCGGCCTATCGGTGAAGGAGTCACGTGACTTGAAACCTCGTTCCCCGGGGACCGCCCAATCCGGCTCGGAATGTCTGCATCGGCCGGCAACGGTACAGCAGATCCTCCGTAGCCGGCAGCGGGACATGAGCGGTCAATGGATGCCTGGCCGATGAGGGGCGGCCCGTAAGGGGAGACAGGGGCGCTTGCTCCGGGGCGCAGGCTGCGCCTGCAGAGGCGCGGCTGTCCGCGAGGGGGCAGGACTGCCCCCGTATTCGCCAGCCTTAGCCTCATTGACCGTCAAGACCCTCTATCAGCGCCAGGACATTGTGTCCCAGCACACGATGGTTATAGCCCCCCTCCAGCAGCGCGAAGCATCCGCCGCGGTTTTTCCGGCAGGCCTCCCGCACGGCCCTTCCCATCTCACGGTAATCCTCGGTGACGAGAGTACCTCCCCAGTCCTGCTCGTGGTTGTCGAAGCCGGCCGAGATCCCGATCATATCGGCCGTGCATCGCTCGAGCTCGCCCAGGACCTCGTTCATGTAAGCGAAACGGTCGTGTGCCTGGGGGTTGAGGATGGTCACGTAGTCCTTCCTGCCCAGGATGTTCACCGTGCCGTCGCCGAAGTGGAGGTCGAAGTCGAGGATGAAGGCGGTATCGATCAGGTTCCGGCTCTTCAAGTAGGTGAGTGCCACCGCCATGTTGCTGTAGTAGCAGAATCCCCACGACGAGTCGGCCGAGGCATGGTGCCCGGGCGGCCGGATGAGGCCGAAGCAGGGCTCATGAAGCCCGATTACAGCCGTCTGGATCGCGCCGCCCGCGGCAAGGGAGGCGATTCCGTGGAGGCCCAGGCGCCTGACGCGATCGATGTGTTCCCGGGTGTGCACGGCGGAGATGTCCTCGAGGGCCGCGGGTTCGGCGGTCACGAGCTCGACGTGAGGAGCCACGACCTCCATCACCGCCTCCATCCTTCCCTGCTCCGCGGCTGGGTCAGCGGTGTACGGAAGGTAGAAATCTTCATGGAAAACCACTTTCATCTCCACCTCCTTGTATCGTAGGACCAACATCTACCATCAACTTGCCGAGCCGATCAAACAGAATATAATTTAGATAGGTGCGACATCCACGGGCTGCAAATATATTGAAAAAGGGGGAAGCACATGACAACCAGGATCGCTGTCCTTACCGGCGGGGGAGACTGTCCTGGCCTGAACGGGGCCATCAAGTGGGTCGTCAAGACGGCGCTGGATCCGATCCTGGCTGAAAAACGATCCACCAGGTTCGAGGTGATCGGGGTCAAGGAGGGATGGAAAGGGCTGGTCGATGTGAACCCGGATGACGAGGATAGCATGCAGCACTACCTCGAGCCGCTCGACGAGGAAAAGGTCAGGACGTGGGACCGCTACGGCGGTACGAACCTGGGCACCTCGCGCACCAATCCCTTCAGTCCCAAGAACGACCGCTCCGACCTGTTGATCGAAAACCTCGGAAAGCTCGGCATCGACATCGTCGTGGCCATCGGCGGGGAAGACACCCTCGGGGTCGCCTACAAGCTGCACAGGCGTGGGATCAAGGTCGTCGGTATTCCCAAGACCATTGACGGCGATCTCGTGGGAACCGACTATTCCCTGGGATACGATTCCGCCCTCAACATCATCACCGAAGAGATCGATCGGCTGCGCACCACGGCGGGGTCGCACAACCGCATCTTCGTGGTGGAGACCATGGGCAGGCACGCGGGATGGCTCGCACTGCAGGGCGGAGAGAGCAGCGGAGCCTACCTCATCCTCATCCCCGAGGTTCCGGTCGATCTGAACCGGGTGTTCGAGCTCCTGAGCATGAGAAAGGGCCGCGAGGTCCAGTACAGCATTGTGGTGGTGTCCGAGGGTGCCTGCATCAAGGGAGAGGGCGAGTTCTGCAGAGACGAGCGGGTGGACGAGTTCGGGCACAGGACCCTCGGGGGCATCGCTGCCTTTCTCTCGGACCAGATCCAGTGTAACACCGGCTTCGAATCTCGTTACGTCATCCTGAGCCATCTCCAGAGAGGAGGCGTGCCCTCGGCCCGTGATCGGCTCATGGCCAGGTGGTTCGGGATCGTGGCTGTCGATATGATCGTGAGCGAGGATTTCGGCCGGATGGTGAGCTACCTCCACGGCGAGATCACTTCGGTTCCCCTCAAGGAGATCATCAACCGCATCAGGACCGTTGATGTCGAAAAATACTACGATATCGAGCGTTACAACGGAAAGCACACGATACTCTAGCCGCACGCCTGCCTTGGAATGTCTGACCAGCAGGCATGCCTTTAATCCGGCAGGGGGTTGAAACCACCTGCCCGCGCCCCTGACAGCTGAAACAATGTTGTCACTACCCGCCCTTGCGTGATATTCTCCAGGCAGAGGTGACACGATGAAGGTGCGACGATTCGGCGTATCCCTGGAGGAAGACCTCCTGCAAAAGCTCGACGATCTTGCCAAGAGGCACGGGTTTCCCAACAGGAGCCAGGCCATACGGTTCCTCGTGAGAAACGCCTTGGTGGAGGATGCCTACAGCAGCGATTCCGAGGTGGCAGGGGTCATCGTCATGGTATACGACCACCACCGCCGGGGCGTAGTGAATCGTCTCCTCAGCATCCAGCACGACTACTCGGAGGCCATCATCTCGAGCCAGCACGCCCACCTCGACCACAACAACTGCCTGGAGACCATCGTAGTGAGGGGCCGGGCCTCGAGGCTCAAGGAGCTCGCCGACCGGCTGATTTCCGTCAAGGGGATCAGGCACGGCGGGCTCATGATCACGGGAGCTCAGTAGCGCCTGCGGTCAGTGCGTGGAAGCGTACACCGGGTTTCCCGGAGCCCTCGTCTCACCGGTGATACCGGAAGGACCGGAGATTCACGCCCAGCTCGACGTCCGTTTTCAGAACCAGCAACGACTTGAAGAGCAGGGCCTCGCTCCCGTGATCCCGGAGGCTGCGGCCCGCAGCGCCTGCGATCCGGGATGCGTTCGCCAGGATGTTTTCCAGGGAGGGATATTCCTTAAGCAGGCGGGCCGCGGTCTTCTTTCCGATGGAAGGTATGCCTGGGATGCTGTTCGTAGGATCCCCGGCCAGGGCGAGCAGGTCGGGGAGCTGGGTGCTTGAGACCTGGAACTTCTCGTGCACATATGCCCGGTCGAGGTAGCTCCGGGAGAAATGGTCTCTCACCCGGATACTTTCCGAGAGGAGCTGGAGGAAGATCTTGTCGGTCGAGAGGATGATCGCGGTGCCGTCACGGGCCGCCGTCTTCATGGCCAGGGTAGTGATGATGTCGTCGGCCTCCATGCCCTGGACCTCGATGGAGCGAACCCCCGCGAGCAGGAAGGCTTCCTTGATGGCCGGAAGACACTGCTCAAGGTCATCCGGCATGGGCGGCCTTCCCGCCTTGTATCCCGGGTACAGCACCGACCTGAAGCTCGGGCCCGCTCCCTCGAACACGCATACCGCATGGCTCGGGGCGCATTCGGCCAAGGCCCGTTCCAGCGACTGGGCGCATGCCTCCACGAGCTTGTCCGCTTCAGCATGGGCCGTCTGTTCGCTCCGGGCTGCGTGCACCCTGCGGATCAGGTTCAGGGCATCGACGAGAAGCAGGCTGATCTTCGGTCGCTTCACGACGGCCGCCCTTCGGAGCGGAGTTGCTCCGCCTCTCTCCTGCCTTCGTGCTCATTGACAAAGAGGAGCAGAATACCGCCTAAGATAAAAAGCAGGGCGATCGAAACGATGCTCAGCCGGGTTGCGAGCTGGCCGCCGAGGCCCGCTGACCTGCCCAGCAGGGCGGTAACCCCGATCAGCAGCGGGCCGATGATGGCCGCGAACTTGCCCAGCATGTTGTAGAACCCGAAGTACTCGGCAGAGCGGTCCCTGGGGATGATGCGGGCGTAGAACGACCGCGAGAGGGACTGGATGCCTCCCTGAACCAGGCCAATGAGCCCCGCCAGGATGTAAAACTCGGTCCTGCTCTGGATGAAGGCGGCCCATACCGAGATGAACAGGTACATGCCGATGGCTGCCAGGATGGCCTTTTTTGCCCCGACCTTCTGCCCCAGGAATCCGAAAGCCACGGCGCAGGGAAAGCCAACGAACTGGGTGATGAGCAGGGCCAGGATCAGGTCCGAGGCCTTGAATCCCAGGGACAGGCCGTAGTCCACCGCCATCCGGATGATGGTATCCACGCCGTCGATGTAGAGCCAGTAGGCGCACAGGAAGATCAGGATGGTCCTCATGTGTCTGATCTCGCCGAAGGTCTGCCTGAGCCTCCGGAAGCCCCCAAGGATCATGTCCGCCCCGCGGGCCGTCCCAGCTCCGGACCGCTCTCTCACGAAGAGAAACAGGGGTACGGAGAACAGCGCCCACCAGATGCCGACACTCAGGAAGGAGAACCTGATCGCCCCGGTCTGGTCGTCGAATCCGAACAAGGACGGATCGAGTGTCATCCAGACGTTGAGGGCGAAGAGGATCCCGCCGCCGAGGTAGCCCAGGGAGAAGCCCAGTGCCGAGACGAAGTGCTCGCGGTTCTTCGGGGCCACGCCCGGAAGGAGCGAGTCATAGAACACATTGCCGCCGGCAAAGCCGATCGACGCGAGGAGGTAGAGCCATATGGCGGGCACCCAGGCTCCCGGCGGGGCCAGGGACAGGGCCGAGGCCCCGATGATGCCCGCCAGCGCGAAGAACAGGAGAAAGCGCTTGCGCGAGTTGCCCTTATCGGCCATGGCGCCCAGGACAGGTGCGCTCACCGCGATGGCCAGCCCAGCCAGCGAGTTCGCCAGGCCCAGGCGCGCCGTGCTCACCGCCGCGTCCACCCCCGCGCTCCAGTACTGCTTGAAGAAGATCGGGAAGAAGCCGGCGATGACGGTGGTGGCAAAGGCTGAGTTGGCCCAGTCGTACAGCGCCCAGGAAACCACGGCCTTCTTCCGGGATAATTCCACGCCCAGTCCCTCCCATTCTAAAGGGCCTGCGCAGCGAGCGGCGCGCAGGCTCGTGCCCGAGACCGTAAGCCCGGTCTTTTACGGGAAAATCCTCAACTCGCGGCAGCCGCCCCGCATGAGCCTGCAGGTGCCGAACACCTCTTCAAGCAGCGGAGCGCTACTGCGGGGTCTCTGCCATCGAGGCCTTCCTGATGACGATGGGCGCCACGGGCACATCGCGGTACATTCCCCTCGATGTGGTGGGAAAGCCCTCGATCGCATCGACCACCTCCATGCCTTCCACCACCCTGCCGAATACGCAGTACCCCCATCCATCGAGGGTCTTTCCCTTGAAGTCGAGAAAGGCGTTGTCGACCGTGTTGATGAAGAACTGGGACATTGCCGAGTGCGGGTCCTGGGTGCGCGCCATGGCGATGGTGCCACGGAGGTTCTTCAGGCCGTTGTCGGCTTCATTGGGAACGGGACTGCCCGTGGGTTTCTGCCTCATGTCCTCGGTGAGGCCCCCACCCTGGATCATGAACCCCTTGATCACCCGGTGGAAGATGGTGCCGTCGTAGAATCCCGACTCGACCAGCGCAAGAAAGTTCTCGACGGTCTTGGGCGCCTTCGCCCGGTCGAGCTCCAGGACGATGTTCCCCCTGGAGGTCTCCAGCCTCACCCGTGGAGCTTTCGTCCCCGCTTCCGCAGGTATGGTCAGCCCGAAGACCAATATGGACGAGAGTCCTGCGATCTTTTTCACAGCGTTCTCCTCGATGGTTGGTTTGATGGTGCATGGACAACTTCTCACATTCGGGCAAGGATGCTCAAGGGTAAAGATGCCTTCGCGTCCACCCGGACGGGCTGCAGGCGCTCTTGCCCGCATGGCCGGCCCGCAGGACCGATGAGCCGCAAGGGGCATCGATTCGGTACGGTCGCTTGAAGGTGCTTTCGGAATATTTCCTGTTTCCAAGAGCTCCGGGGGGTGATATGGGATCGTGAGCACCCAAGCTCGAATAGCATTAAGGCGGATACGATCCATGACCCGGAAAACGGCGTTGATACCCACCATGAGCCTCATCCTGGCAATGATCCTGTGGGCCAGTTCCTTTATCGCGCTCAAGCTCGCATTCCAGGCCTACGACCCCATGGCCGTGATCTTTGGACGCATGGCCGTGGGTAGCCTGTTCGCCCTGTTCTTCTTCCGGCGCTTCCACACCGGGCTCCCCCGGGGCCGCGATCTGCTTTACCTCGCGGGCATGCTTCTGTGCGAGCCGTGCCTGTACTTTCTCTTTGAAGCAAAGGCCGTGCAGAACACCACGGCGTCCCAGGCCGGCATGATCACCGCCCTGCTGCCGCTCATGGTGGCAGTGGGCGCCGCCATGTTTCTCCGCGAGCGCATAACGGGAAGGACGCTCACGGGCTTCATCATCGCCATCTTCGGGGCATGCCTGCTCAGCTGGGGCGGCGATCCCTCTCCGGATGCGCCCAACCCCGCCCTGGGGAATTTCCTGGAATTCGTTGCCATGATATGTGCAACGGGCTACACCCTCCTCCTCAAGAAGCTCACTGAGCGGTACCACCCGTTCTTTCTCACGGCCATGCAGGCGTTTGCCGGCGCGCTCTTCTACCTGCCCGTCATGGTGTTAACCGCAAGACCCCTGCCCGTGGAGTTCGTACCGGTGCCCGCCTTGAGCGTGGTGTACCTGGGCATAGCGGTCACCATGGGGGCCTACGGACTGTACAATTTCGGGGTGAGCCGGATCCCGGCAAGCCAGGCCTCCGCGTTCGTGAACCTCATCCCGGTATTCACCGTCATCCTCGGATGGATGGTCCTGGGCGAGAGCTTTACCGCGCTCCAGTATCCAGCGGCCCTGCTCGTCTTCGCAGGGGTGTTCCTGAGCCAAGCGCGGCCCGGAGACAGCCCCGTCTCCACGGATGTGGACCAGGAAAGAGGGGATCTGCGCGCCGGTGGGCGTTCCCTTGAGACTACGGTGGAATGATCCGGGGAGAGCGGGTTGCGCGGCGGGATCAGAACCGCATCACCTCGTTTGCCCTGGGGGTAAGGATCACTGCCCCGGGTGAGTACCTGTGCACCCGCTCCACGAACCCCTTGAGATCGATGAACGGGATGGGACGGATGTCGCCTGATCGGGGAAGGGGACGAGTGAAGTTGTCGAAATGGAAGGGGATCACCACCTCTGGATCGAGGATGCCCACCAGCCGGGTCGTGTACTCCGGGATTAACTTCCAGCCGGGCACGCACATGAACAGCACGTCGCACTTATGACCCGAGATCTCGGACTCGACGAAGTTCGCACTGCCTGCGTGAACGAGCGTAACGTCGCCGGTGGCGATCTTGGGCATGAACATGGTGCCGAGCCGGTACTGGCCCGCACGCAGGGGAGGCTTCCAAGACGGGTCCATCTCCCCGGGAAACGGCGTCCTGCCCAGCAGAACCCTGCCGTGTCCCGATGGTATCATTTGCACCTGGATTCCCTCTTCGAGAGTAATCGTCTCGTTTCCCGAGCAGACTACGGTCGGGCACGATACGCCTGAGATGTCCAGGAGGGTCTTGAGGCTCCTGCTCCCGATGACACGGCAGCTCAAGGTGCGGGCGATCTCAGGGATGTCGAGGGCGTGGTCGAAGTGTGTGTGCCCGCAGATGACTGCGCTGACCTTGCCGGCAAGCTTCTCCATATAGCTCCGGATGATCCCGGGCGAGCTTCGGAGCCGGCCGAAGAGGATCTGGAACAGGCCCGGCCTCGACAGGTAGGGATCGATCAGGACGACCCTGTTGTTGATGTTCAGCTCGAGACCTGCGCATCCGAGCCATCGAACCTCGAGCATCGGCATATCTCCTCAATGATCTGACCGGGCTTGCGAGTCATGGGACCATGGCGGTACGGTCCCAGCCCGTTCACCAGGCCGGCAGGCGGCGTGCGCTTTGCCTGCCGGTCCGTGATCGGCCCCGGACGATGTTAGATAATTGAATACGAGTCCGTGCCCGAGATGGCAAGTATTTCTCCAAAGTATATCCGGTGGTAGTCTCTCTGCGGGTAGTGCTTCTCGATGGAGGGATCGAGAAACTGCCCGGGCTCAAGGTCGTCCCAGTAGATCTTTTTGAGCTCCAGGATGAGCTGGGCCTCGGCAAAGCCCGGGGCCGCCACCTTGCTCGATGCGATGGGGGTGAGCCCGGCCATCGAGATCTTGTCGGTGTCCCTGCCCGAGGTACTGCCGAGGATCTTCAGCGCCTCGCGGTACTTCTTGCCCAGGGCGCACAGGGTGAAGGTGTCGTAGCGCTCCATGAACTCGCGGGTGTACCTTCCCGGGCGCACCACAACCATGGCGAAGGGCAGGTTCCACATGACTCCGAAGCTTCCCCAGCCTACGGTCATGGAGTTGAAATCTCCGGCGGCGAAATCGCCGCAGGTGAGCACGAGCCACTGGCGAGACCAGAGGGCGTGTGCTTGAACGATAAGATCCTTGAAATCGATGGGCTTTCTTTTCATTGGTCTGTTCTCCCCGTTTTGCTCCGCTGATGAAGGCGAGGCGTGCACCGGGATCTCAGGTTACCCTGGCTTTGCGGATGATGCGTAGGAACAGCCCGGGGGCAAACCTGTTGATGTAGATTCCGAGCACCTCCTTGCCGCCGATGTACACCTCGGGCCTGCCTTTTTCCACGGCCGAGACGATGCCGGCTGCGCACGCCGCGGGCGACATGCCGTAGGCCTGCGCGCTGTCCATGGTTCCCTGGGGGGTTCCGTCAGCGGTGAGGGCGTTGATGGAGATATTGGTGCGGATGAACCCGGGGCACACGATCGTGATCGTGATGCCCTTATCATGCACCTCGGCCCGCAGGCTCTCGAAGAACCCGTGGAGCGCGTGTTTCGATGCGCTGTATGCCGACCTGAGCGGGGTGCCGAACTTGCCGGCCACGCTGCTGATGACCGCTATGCGCCCGGAGCGCCGATCGAGCATGGAAGGCAGCAACGCACGGGTGAGCGATACGGTGCCGAAAAAGTTCGTTTCCATGATGCCCCGAACCACCTCCATCGAGGTGTCGGCAGCAAGGCTCCGCTGGGAAATGCCGCCGTTGTTGATCAGGATATCCACCCGGCCCGTCCGTGAGAGCACGTTGCGGCAGATATCCTGCGCCGAGGATGCCTTCTGGAGGTCGAACGGCGCCACAAGATGATCACCGGGCCGCTCGCAGCGGCTCTGCACCTCGCGGAGCTTCTGCTCGTTGCGTGAGGACAGAACCAGATTGGCGCCCTTCCTGCTGTACGCGTATGCCAGGGCTTCGCCGATGCCCGAGGATGCACCGGTGATCCAGACCACGGCTTTGGAATACTCCATGAATACTCCTCCTCCATGCCCGGAGCCTCCGGGCTAGGGTAATCGGGAACGACCGCTTCCTTCAACCGCGTGATTCACGGCCCGGGTTCAGGCGTCATTCCTCGCCGTACACACCCCGGGAGAGACCTTCCTGAATCCTCTCGATGTCCCGGGCGTTAAGCGTACGGACCCGTTGCTCGATCTCCTGTCCCTTTTCCACGATCCCGGCGCCCGAGAGCTCCTTCACGGTTTCATCGAGGGCTTCTCTCGTGTCGCTCCCCTCACAGCCGCCGAAGAGCAGGCAGGCCACGAGGGCAAGGGCCGGGAGGCTCAGGGTTGAGATCCATCGCCCCTCAAGATCCATGTTTTTCGCCTCTCTCACACATGATCGCTATCAAAAAAGGGCGGCCGTTCTCAGCTGCCCTTCTCACGGCTGTGGAACTATCGGCCGGAGCCTGACGAGACGCTTACCCCGGTGGTTGAATCCAGGTACGTACGGATGCTCTCCACAATGGTCTTCCAGGTCCATCTGCGTTTCTCGTCATTTGTCTCCAGCAGGGTCAGCCGGAAGCCCTGCTTCCTGCAGCAGAATCCGGTCAGGGGAACCACGCAAATGCCCGTGGCACCCAGGAGGTAGTAGACGAAGCGCTTGTCGGGCTCGACACCTCTGACCCTGTCCTCGATGAACCGGCGGACCCGTACGTCGGAGATTGGAAGG
The DNA here is from genome assembly GCA_049275795.1 of Desulfomonilia bacterium. Classification (GTDB taxonomy): domain Bacteria; phylum Desulfobacterota; class Desulfomonilia; order UBA1062; family UBA1062; genus Phosphitivorax. The sequence goes on along the minus strand of JBASVF010000378.1, from coordinate 7,409 downwards.
CTCTGGCAATCGTTGAGCACCCCGTCCCCGAAGAGAACGGTCATGTAAAAGGCGCCCTGGGGCTCGTTGACCACCACGCCCGGGATGCCGGAGAAGAACCCGCACGCCTCATGCGCACGTTCCTGGTATATAGCCCGCCTGCGCTCGAGGTGCTCTGGGTACCTGGGATCGCCCAGGATGCGGGGTATCGCGTACTGGGGAAGGCTCGTGGAGCACACCTCGAGCATCTTGGCGTTGATCAGGCTCTTGACATAGCGCTTGAAGTTGAGCTTGTCCTGGTTGAAGACCTCGATCCATCCACACCGGGAGCCCGGCCAGGGGACCTCCTTCGAGATGCCCCTGAGCGCCATGCCCGGGATCTCCTCGATCACTTCGCTCAGGCTGGCCGTAGCGTGGGTGTCGTAGACCAGGTTGCCATAGATCTCGTCACAGATCATGAACACCCTGTAGCGCCGGGCGATATCCACCATCTGCTCGAGTATCTCCCTGGGATACACCGCACCGGTGGGGTTGTCGGGGTTGATGATGAGAATCCCGGCGATGGAGTCGTTGTACCGGATCTTCTTCTCGAGGTCGTCCAAGTCAGGCAGCCAGTGATTCTTGGGATCGAGCTCGTAGGTGAGGTGATCATACCCCGAGTGCGCGGCCTCTGCCGAGGAGTGGGTGGAGTAGGCGGGGGAGGGGCCGATGACCCTGGACTCGCGCTTCATGAAGTTGAATACCTTGGCGACCGCGTCGCCCAGGCCGTTGAAGAACACGATATCGTCCTTGGTGATCTGGTATCCTCCCCGCTTGTTGACCTCCTGGGCAAGGAACTCCCGGGTCTCGGGCACGCCCTGGGTGGCGACGTATCCGTACGTCCGATCATTGGACACGAGATCGATGACGATATCCTTGATCCACTGGGGGATTTTTTCGCCCTTCTGAATGGGGTCCCCGATGTTCTCCCAGGTGATCTCGATGCCGAATTTCTTCAGGGCGTCGGCAACAGCGACGATCTCACGGATCTCGTACGTCAGCTGCTCCGAGCCTTCGTGGACAATTTCTCTCCTCATCGACTATTCCTTCTGAAACAGTATCGTTTCCGGTAATGGGATAGATTAATAGTCAAAGTGCATGGCAAATGCAAATTTTTTCTTGGCATGGGGCTTGGCTCGGAAGATGCGGCTCCTGCACATGCCGCTCCTTGACTCACGAACGGGCGGCAAGCTCCCGGGCAGCATCCTCCCGCTTTACCGGGTCGGCCTCTCCTGGATGCGTGAGGTTTTCCTCTTCCCGCCAGATCTCCCCGGAGATGAAGACCTCGATGCACTGGGGGCAGAGCTGGGTTCCGCTCACCTCCCTGATGATCTCGAGGGCCTGGTCCCGGCTCATGCTCCTGCGATAGGGGCGGTCGCTCGTGAGGGCATGGTAGGTGTCGCACACAGCCGTGATCCTTGCCCACAGCGGGATGCTCTCGCCCGAGAGGCCGTCCGGGTACCCCCGGCCGTCGATGCGCTCATGGTGATGCAGCACGATGGGAAGTACCTTTACGAGGCTCGGAACCGGCTTGAGGATGTCGGCCCCGATCACGGGATGGCGCTTGATGATGGCGAACTCCTCTGACGTGAGCTTTCCCGGTTTGAGCAGCACGCTGTCGACCACGCCGATTTTCCCCAGGTCGTGAAGCTTGCCGCCGAGCCTCACGAGCTCGATCTCCTCCGTGCTCATTCCCATGTTCCGGGCTATGCCCGCGGCCATGGACGAGACCGCCTCCGAGTGCCCGCTGGTATAGGCATCGCGGGCTTCCAGGGCGCAACACAGGGAGGTGATGCTGGCAAGGATGAGTCTCTGCTCGGTTTCGAGCCGCTCCTTTTCTTTCTGCAGCAGCAGGAGCTTGTCAGAGAGGAGCTTCTCCACGGTTATCACGAGCTGGTCGACGTTGAATGGTTTCACCAGGTATGCATCCGCGCCGAGCTGCAGCATGCGCCTCATGACGGGGCGTTCGTCCCTGGCGCTCATCACGATGAACGGGATCGTTCGAAACACGGGGTCGGAATGAACCGCCTGACAGAACTCTTCGCCGTTCATCTCCGGCATGTCGATATCGCTCAGGATGAGGTCGGGGCGGCTGTGCTCGAGCATGCTGAGGGCCGACCTGCCGTCCGGCGCGAGTGCCACCTGAAATCCGACTTCTTTGAGCCCGTTTTCCACGAGCGTCCTGATCACGGGCGAGTCGTCGACTACGAGGATGAGCCGTTCCCGCTGAAAGGTGCTCTTCCTGATGAGGGATCTGATGGTGTCGATGAGCGACTCCCGTGCCTGATCCTTGGTGACATAGGTGGACGCACCCGCCTCATATCCCTTCCTGATGCTGATCTCGCTGTCCAGGGAACTCAGGATGACAACGGGCGTTCGGCAGGTGCGGGGGTCGGACTTGAGGCGTCTGCAGAGTTCGATGCCGTTCATGCCGGGCATGTCGATGTCGGTTATGACCATGTCGAACTTGCCCTTCAATGCTGCATCGAGCGCCTGCACTCCATTGGCGGCCTGGGTGGTCTCCACTCCCGACTTCTTGAGCTCCCGTGCGAGGACGTTTCTCACAACCGGGGAGTCGTCGACGAGGAGAAGCCGGAAGCCATGGGAAAACGGCGGTGTCTTCATGTCCTTCTGCATTTCTCAGTAGCGTTCGTCGTGTCGCCGATGGTGTGGGTTTCCTTCTTTGGCATTCATACCCACTCATCGTCCTAAAGCGCGAAGACAATAAGGGTTCAGAAGGAAAAAAGGCGATAGGGTCTGAATTCCTGGCGTCTTCCCAGACCGACTGGATGCCCCAGGGGATGATTCGGATACCCGTGAGAGCGGCTGTGAGGCGAGGGGAGGGCTTTTCGTTCGCCAGGCTCAACTGCAGGAGGCCTCGGTGTCGTCCCGGGCGGTGGTGACAGGGATGGGACGGTCGAGGCTTCCTGTCCAGGCCTTGTAAACCGCATGCACGAGCGTGGCCAGGGGAACGGCGAAGATGAGGCCCCAGACGCCCCAGAGGCCGCCGAAGAGGAGCAGCGCCACGATGATCGCCACCGGATGCAGGTTGACCACCTCGGAGAACAGAAGCGGCGCCAGGATATTGCCGTCAAAGGTCTGGATGATTCCGTATGCGATGAGGATGTAGACGAAGTTCCAGTCGAGCCCCCATTGGAGGAAGGCTATCAGCGCCACCGGGAAGGCCATGATCGTGGAGCCGACATAGGGGATCAGGTCCGAGAGCCCTACGAAGAACGAGAGGATCATGGCGAACCTCAGGCCCATGAAGGAGAAGACCACGTAGCAGATGGCCCATATGATGACGATCTCCCAGATCTTGCCGCGGACGTAGTTTGCAAACTGCTGGTTCACCTCGGTCCACACCCTGGTGGCCAGGCCCCGCTGCTCGGGGAGCAGGTCCCTGGCCCACTGGAAGATGAGATGCTTGTCCTTGAGGAAGAAAAACACGAGAAACGGCACGAGCACCAGGTAGACCAGGAGGATGATGAGGCTGCGGACCGACGAGAGGGAAAAGGTGAGCACGCGCTGGCCGAGCTCGCCGATATTCGTGCCCATGAGGGAAAACAAGCTGCTGATACTCTCGCGGGAGATGAAGTCCGGGTACCTCTCCGGGAGCTTGAGCAGCTCGCGCTGGCCCTTGGCCAGCATGGCGGGAAGCTCCTGGACGAGCTGGGCGATCTGGCGGGTGATCTGCGGGAGAAGCCCCACGAGCAGCACCACCACGAGCGCGATGAAAAGGGTGAACACGATGAGCACCGATGCATTCCTGGAAAGGCCGTAGCGCTCGAGCCGGCAGACCACCCCGTCGAGAAGGTACGCGATGATGATGGCCACGAATACGGGCAGGAGCATGTCGCCAAGCAACAGGATGAGCACGAGCCCGGCCGCGAGGAGGAGTATCAGGATAATCACTTGCGGGTCGGAAAAGTAGCGCTTCAGCAATCTCTGGACAAATTTTCTCATGCTATCTCATTTTACCAGGATTTCTCTTCATGACAACTGCAAAGAGCGGGAAACCCCGGCGTCAGTGTCGTGCACGCGGGGCCCCGGTCGAACGAGTGGCTGGAAAAGTGCCGGCAGATCTCTTGGCGCCACACGGAAAGACCGTGCACCCGGCAGCTTGGCGCCGGCACGGCTGAAAACCCGGCACTCCTCGTATGGTCCACGACAGGACCGCTCGCAATCAGGCCGGATCGTGCGCTGCAGCCGCCGGCCCTCTGGAAAGGGGTCTCCGTTTCGGACTACAATCCGAGCATGCCTTCCTTGAGGCTTTTCTGTGCAGGCTCGTCACCGAGCCAGATCCCGAAGAGAGCCTGTTTGAACCGAAGATCTCCCACTACCGAGACGGGGTTGCCGTTCTTGTAGACCTCGACCCCCTTGGCGGGAAGATACACGAGGTCGAAGGAATCCCCCTCCTCGATGGGCTCCCGGAAGACCGCAATAAAAGACTCGATGTATTCTCTGATAGGGTCCGTGTTGCCGCCTGTGGCATTCTCGAACCCTTCCCTGGTGGCATCCTCCATCTTTTCGCTGGTGATCATGGAGGATATGATGTTGAGCCTTATAGCCATGGGCTCGTCGGCTGTGATTATGGCCTGAGCGTCAGAACTCTTCTGGGGGAGGAACAGGCTGCCGACGTAAAGCTTGAGGCCGAACTTGCTCCGCACCCCGGCACCGTTGAGTACCAGGTTCTCTTCGCCGGCAAAGATGGAATCGGGAATGGTAACCTTGGCGACCTCGATCGCATGGGCAAAGGCGGCGGACAGAAATACCACCAGAAGCGTTGTGAGCAGCTTTTTTGCCATGACACCCTCCTTTCAAACAAAATGGATTTTCCCCGTACTAATAAAGGACTCGGGGTGCATATTCGGTAATCCCGATGTCTCTCTGGAAAGACAAGATAACGCTTTTGTCTGGAAAAAGAAGGGCGACCGGTCTCTCAGGGACGGATGAGGCCCGGCAGCATGGCATTTTCCAGCATCTCCCGGTGATGCTCGAACTCCTCGGGGGTCGTGGTCTCGGGGACCGAGTGGAGGCCGCCGAAGGTCAGCCTGACCCGGGCAAAGGGCTTGGGCACCATGAAGCGGTCCCAGCTGTTCAAGTACCATGCCCTATCGGCGCGTACGTAAAAGGGAACGATAGCGGCCCCTCCGAGTTGTGCGAGGCGGATGATGCCCGGCTTCACCTTCCCGGCAGGCCCCCTGGGGCCGTCGACGACGAGGCCTGCCATCCGGGTGGCCTTGATCCGCTCTACCATCTCGACCAGGGCTTCTCTGCCGCCCCGGGTGGAAGAGCCGCGGACGGCTTCCCAGCCGAGCCTGGCGGCGATCCCGGCGCCGATATCGCCGTCATAGCTCCTCGAGATCATGACCGAGGGGCGGCAGGAGCCGTACCTCTTGAAATGTCTGACAGCTGTGAAGACCTGCTGGTGCCAGCAGCAGAACACCACCGCACCGCCTGCATCCCAGTGGTCCTTCCAGAGATGCTCGTTTTCCACCTGGAGGCGAAACGTCCAGGAATATCCGCGGATGAGCCCGTAGAGGAGGGAAAGCATGGGACCTGATGCCATGATTTTCCTGAACGCCTTCGACATTCTCCAAGTCCTCCTGTTTCAAACGTTGCACGGATGCACGGAAAGGCTTCCGTCGCGGGTGAGCGTGCCTGCACCCTGGGAGCGGCCTCCGTGCCGCTCTTCGAGGGTAGCCCCGGGCAGGAATCGTTGATTGCGGGGCCGGGATGGAGCCTGGCTTATCACTCCCTGGTCCTCCCGGTCGCGCGCAGGGGAAGGGGCCGCTCTTCCCGCCGTATTACTTTCCGCAGCACTTCTTGTACTTGAGCCCGCTGCCGCAGGGGCAGGGGGCGTTGCGGCCGATCTTCTCCCCTTCACGGACGACCTGTTTCTGGGGAACCAGGTTGCCGTGGTGGAAGTACCACCTGCCCTCCTGCTTCACGAACTCGGCAAGCTCGTGGTGTGTGGTCTTGCGGCCCTTGTAGCGGTAATGTGCGATGAATTCTACCTTTCCCTGGAGGTCATCCTCGCCGCCGGCCTCGGTTGAGATGACCTGGAGGCCGTCCCACTCGGATTTCTCGGACCAGCGCTTGGTTCCTTTGAGGTCGTAGTCCTCCCTCTGGTCCGGGTGAGTAGACTCGAGGATAAAATCGAGTTCTGTCTTCGCATAGGCGCTGTAGCGCGCACGCATCAGCTCCTCGGCCGTCCGGGCCTGCCGGGCGCCTTTGAGTATGGGCTCGCAGCACTGCTCGTATTCGAGCTTCGAGCCGCAGGGACATATGCTCATGAGAAACTCCTTGTTCGAGGTTTTGAGGTTCTGATCATATCGTTTGCTTTCATGTATCAGTAAGGGTCGGTTTTTCGGGGAAACCTCCGGGAGAAAGGGGATCAGGTGAGCTGGGACGAGTCGGTCACCCCCAGCGACTCGTAGATCTTCAGCGTGGCGTTGGCGGTGTTGAGCGTGTAGAAGTGAATTCCCCTGGCATGGTTGTGTATGAGGTCACGCACCTGCTCGGTCGCCCAGTGGATTCCCACCCGCTCGACCGCCTTGTCGTTCTCCGCCCTCAGGACCGATCTCATCAGGGGGGCGGGTATCCGGGCGCGGGCTGCGAGATCGGCCATACGGAACATGCTGCTGCGTGACACGATGGGCATGATGCCTGCAATGATGGGTACCCTGATGCCTGCCAGCTCACAGCGTTCGCAGAAGTCGTAATAGTCCCGGTTGTCGAAGAAGAGCTGGGTGATGATGTAGTCGGCCCCGGCATCGATCTTTGCCTTGAGATTGTCGATCTCCTGGATGCGGTTGCGTGATTCCGGATGTCCTTCCGGGAAGCCGGCTACCCCCACGCACATATGCGGGAAGTTCTTCTTGATGAAGGCCACCAGCTCGGAGGCATAGGCGAATCCCCGGGGATCGGTCTTCCATGGGCCGCACCCCGAGGGGGGATCGCCCCTCAGCGCGAGGATGTTGTGGATGCCCTCGTCGTCGTAGCGCCTGATCACGGCGGTGATATCTTCCCTGCTCGCCTCTACGCAGGTGAGGTGCGTGACGACCGCGAGATTCGTCTCCTTTCTGATCCTCACGACCAGGTTATGCGTGTTCTCGCGGGTTGATCCTCCCGCGCCGTAGGTGACGCTCACCCACGAAGGCTTCAGGGGGATGAGGTCGGAGATCGTCAGGAAGAGCCTGTCCCACCCATCGGGGGTCTTGGGCGGGAAGAACTCGAAGCTGAAGGTCGTCTTCTTTTCCTTGAGAATGTCTCGTACCAACATGATCCTCTCGAATGGTATTCTAACACGCACGAACTTCAGTTAACTAGTAGAATTCCGAATCAAATGCAAGCGGATCATGCCCGTTCCTCCTGCAGGTTCAGGC
>JBASVF010000377.1:0-3601 GCA_049275795.1 Desulfomonilia bacterium | reverse complement strand
GCTGCAGCACGATGAGGATGCCTACCGCCGCGATGGCCTGGGGATTGCCCAGGAAGGCCCTGGGTGACAGCGATGACTGCTGTAGAAACCGGGTGTTGAAGAGGTAGAAGAGCTCGCAGGTGACCAGCGCGTTGACCGAGATCGTCCGGGCCTCCACGATGTCGCCCTGGCTGAAAAGGGTGACATGGAAGAGTGCCAGGATCACTGCGGAGCCGAGCACCGAGACCAGGAGGATGCGCAAGAGCAGGTGCTTCGAGATGAGAGGCTCGGAAGGCGGCCTGGGCCTGCGGTTCATGATGTTCTCCTCCGGGGGCTCGAACGAGAGCGCCAGGGCCAGGGTAACGGTGGTGACCATGTTGACCCACAGCACCTGGATGGGCGTGATGGGCAGCGTGGCCGAGAGGACGAGCACGCCCACGATGATGACGAGCGACTCGGCGCCGTTGGTGGGCAGGATGAACAGGATGGTTTTGACCAGGTTGTCGTAGATGGTCCTGCCTTCCTCGACCGCGCGTTCGATGGTGGCGAAGTTGTCATCGGCCAGGACCATGTCCGCGGCCTCCTTAGTGGCCTCGGACCCCTTGATTCCCATGGCCACTCCCACGTCCGCCCGCTTGAGGGCAGGGGCGTCGTTCACGCCGTCTCCGGTCATGGCAACCACGTGTCCTCCCGCCTGGAGGGACTCCATGATGCGCAGCTTGTGCTCCGGGGAAGCCCTGGCGAACACATCGTTTTCCTCCACCATGCGGGAGAGCTCGGGCCCGCTCGCCCGGTCGAGCTCCCTGCCCGAGGCCGCATGCAGGCCGTCGCCGATGCCCAGGGACTCTCCGATGCTCCGCGCCGTGAGCACGTGGTCGCCGGTGATCATCTTGACCCGGATGCCGGCGCGGCGGCATGCTTCCACGGCCCTGACAGCCTCCTGGCGGGGGGGATCGATGATCCCCACCAGCCCGAGCAGGGTGAGCCCGGCGAGGTCCTGCTCCTCGAGAGACCCGGCCCTTTCGATGTGCTTTGACGCTATGGCAAGCACACGGTGGCCCGTGTCAGCCAGCTCCTCGCCCCTCTGGGCCCATTCCCGTGCGTCGATCGGCCGTTTCCCCTGCCGGGTCTGCACGGACATGCACATGCCGAGCAGCCTCTCGGGAGCGCCCTTGGCGAAGATCATGGATCCCCCGCCCGGGTCCTCGTGGAGGCTCGCCATGTAGCGACGCTTGGACTCGAAGGGGATGATGTCGATCCTCGGCCGTTTCTCGAGCTCTTCTTCGCGGGTGAGGCCCGCCTTGCGTGCCAAGACCACCATGCTTCCCTCGGTGGGCATGCCCTGGACGGCCCAGGACCCGTTCTCCTCGACCAGCCGGGCCTCGCTGTTGAGGAGCCCGGCCCGGATGAGGTCCATCAGCTCCGGGTGCTCATCCGGTGACACGGCATGCCCCTGGAGCCTGAACTCTCCCCGGGGGCGGTAGCCGGTCCCGCTCACCGAGTATGCTCCTTCCGCAGTGCAGACTATGGATACGGTCATCTCGTTGCGGGTCAGCGTGCCGGTCTTGTCCGAGCAGATGACGGTCACCGAGCCGAGGGTCTCGACCGACGGCAGCCTGTGGACGATGGCATTGCGCTCGGCCATGCGCTGCACGCCGAGAGCGAGCGTTATTGTCATGATGGCAGGCAGCCCCTCGGGGATGGCCGCCACCGCGAGGCTCACCACCACCATGAATAACTCGGTGAGGGGGAGGCTGCGCAAAAGGTAGCCCAGGGCGAACACTCCTGCGCTCAGGAGCACGATGACAACGGAAAGGCCGCGGCCGAAGGCGTCGACCTTTCTCAGGAGCGGGGTGCTGAGCTCCTCCACCCCGGCCACCATCTCGCTGATGCGCCCGATCTCTGTGGAAGTCCCGGTGGCCGTGACCACCCCGGTGAGACGCCCGCTCGCAACCACGGTGCCTGAATAGGCCATGCATATCCTGTCGCCCAGAGGTGCATCCTCCTCGACCGGGTCGATCTGCTTGTCCACGGGCTCTGACTCGCCGGTGAGCACCGCTTCCTGGACCTGGGCACCCCGGGCGGCGATGATCCTCAGGTCCGCGGGAATCTTGTCTCCCGATGCCAGCAGCACGATATCGCCCGGCACCAGGCCTTCCACGCCGATTTCCTGCTCCCTGCCCCCGCGGCGAACCAGGGCCTTCACCGAGAGCATGCCGCGGATGGATTCAAGGGCGCGCTGGGCCTTGCCTTCCTGGATGAAGCCGATGACCGCGTTGATGACCACCACGGCCAGGATGACCGCGGTGTCGGCCCACTCGTCCAGAAGGGCTGTGAAGACCGAGGCGATGAGCAGGATGTAGATGAGAATGTTGTTGAACTGCTTGAGAAACCTTCGAACAAGGCCCGGCCCCTGTTCGCGCGGGAGGAGGTTCGGGCCGTGCTCCTCGAGCCGGCGGTTCGCTTCTCCGGGACTGAGGCCCTGCTCACTGGTGTCGAAGGCCCGGAGGACCCGGTCTGGTTCCATGGCGTGCCAGGGAAGGCCCTGCGTAGTTCCGGCTCGTCTGCCGTCCTCGTTCATTGAAATACATAATAGGGTAGAGCTGGTTAAGGACCAAAAAAAGCCGAGGGGGCTTGATCAAGCCCCCTCGGCAGGTAGGTTAGTGGGAGGAAAAACGCGGCTACATCATGCCTTCCATTCCGCCCATGCCGCCCGGCGCTCCGGCGGGAGCAGGCTTCTCCTCGGGGATCTCGGCCACCATGACCTCGGTGGTCAGCAGCAGCCCGGCTACCGAAGCCGCGTTCTGCAGCGCGGAACGCACTACCTTGGTGGGGTCCACGATACCGGCCTTCACGAGGTCCTCGTATACCTCTGTTGCAGCGTTGAAGCCCTCGTTGTCCTTGAGGTTCTTGACTTTCTCCACCACGATGCCACCCTCGAGACCCGCGTTGACCGCGATCTGACGGAGCGGCTCCTCGAGCGCCTTCTGCACGATCTTCACCCCGAAGCCCTGATCGCCGTCGAGCTTGAGCGAATCGAGGGCCTTGACGCAGCGCAGCAGCGCAACGCCGCCGCCCGCAACGAAGCCTTCCTCGACCGCTGCCCGGGTGGAGTGCAGCGCGTCCTCGACCCTGGCCTTCTTCTCCTTCATCTCAGGCTCGGTGGCCGCACCGACCTTGATCACCGCAACGCCGCCCGCCAACTTGGCAAGCCGCTCCTGCAGCTTCTCACGGTCGTAGTCGGACTTGGACTCTTCGATCTGGGCCTTGATCTGCGTGATCCTGCCCTGGATGGCGTCGCTCTTGCCGCTGCCCTCGACGATGGTTGTGTTCTCCTTGTCGAGGATCACCCGCTTGGCGCGGCCGAGATCGTGAACCGTGGCGGACTCGAGCTTTCTGCCGAGCTCCTCGGAGATCACCTGGCCGCCGGTGAGAATCGCGATGTCCTCGAGCATGGCCTTGCGGCGGTCACCAAAGCCGGGCGCCTTCACCGCCGCGCACTTCAGCGTGCCCCTGAGCTTGTTCACCACCAGCGTGGCCAGCGCCTCGCCCTCGATGTCCTCGGAAATGATCAGCAGAGCCCTGCCCTCCTTGGCAATCTGCTCCAATACCGGAATGAGAT
>JBASVF010000376.1:0-30428 GCA_049275795.1 Desulfomonilia bacterium | reverse complement strand
TGATCCAGTTCGGCAAGGGCGACAAGTACTTCGGCGTGGCCACCCTCATGGTGACCCTGCCCGGGCTGCCCATGTTCGGCCACGGCCAGATCGAGGGCTACGGCGAGAAGTACGGCATGGAGTACCGGCGCTCCTACTGGGACGAGGGCGTGGACGAGCACCTGGTGGCGCGACACGAGCGTGAGATCTTCCCTCTGCTCAGGAAGCGCTACCTCTTCAGCGACGTCGAGCACTTCGCGCTCTTCGACGTAGTGACTGACGACGGGAACGTCAACGAGGACGTGTTCGCCTACTCGAACATGGCGGGCGGCGAGCGGACTCTGGTGGTCTACAACAACCGCTACGCCGAGGCCAGGGGGTGGGTGAGGCGCTCCGTGGGCATGGCCCTGGACACGGGAGACGGCAGGAGGCGGCTCGAGCACAAGAGCCTGGGCGAGGCCCTGATGCTCTCCTCGGACGAGGACGTGTACTACGTGCTCGAGGATTTCCGCGAAGGCTTGCAGTACCTGAGATCCGGGCGCGCCCTGTGCACCGAGGGGCTCCTGGTGAACCTGGGGGCTTACAAGTCCAACGTGTTCATGGGCTTTGCCGAGGTGCGCGACGTGGACGGAGAAGTGCGGCGGCTCTACGAGGAACTGGGCGGCAGGGGGGTTCCGGACGTGATGTCCGAGCTCAGGGAGTTCTCGCTCAGGCAGATCCTCGATCCGTTCAGATCGGTCCTGGACAGGTCCCTGCTCTCCCGCGTCGTGAAGAAAGGGCTGGATGCAGGCACGGTAGCCGAGCCCTTCCTCGAGGGACTTGCCTCGTTCTTCCTGCAGGTGCGGGAGCACCTCGCACCGGAGAGCGACGAAGCCATGATCGCGGACACCGCCGAGGCGGTCCACTCCCTCCTGGCTTCCACCTTCGGCATCCTCCGCCTCGAACCGGGCTCACGCAGGGCCCTGGAACCGGCGCTCCGGTACCTGCTGGAGCGGGTGCTTCCGGTCATGACCGAAGACCTCTCCTGGTGGCGGGTCCTGCTGATGTGGAGCATGACCGCCCGGACCGGCGCCCTTCTCCATGACGAGGGCGTTCCCGGCACCAGCAGGGCCTTGATGGACGAGCTGCTCCTGGGCAAGGCCCTCAAGGAAAGCCTCGTCTCCCTGGGGCTTGACGAGGCCGGAGCGAGATTCGAACTGCTCCTCGTGCAGATCCTCGTCTCCTGGCAGGAGATCTACGAGCGTATCGAGGAGGAGGGCCTGGCCTGCGTCATGGAGGACCTGTTCGCCGACCCGGATGCGCAGGCTTTCATGCAGGTCAACGAGTTCGGCGGCAGGCTGTGGTTCAACAGGGAATGCTTCGAACATCTCATGCACTGGCTCTACACCGTTACTGCGATCCGCTCGACTGCCGTGACACGTAAAAAGATTCGCGTGGACGAGCACCGCATCCTCAAGGCCTTTCATGATACCGCGGCCGCGCTCGAGGCGGCCGTGGCTGCGGGCTACGAGGTCAGGGTGTTCCTGTCATCCTTGCGCGAGGCTGCCGGCGCATAGCACTTGGGCTCAGGCCGCCGGGGCCCATGCTTCCGGCGGCGGCGCCCGGCAGATCCCGGGCCTTTCTCAGAAGCGGCTGCTCCCGTCCCAGCAGTGGGTGCAGAGCTTGTGCTTGGGCAACCCGATTGACTGAACCAAGTCGTCCAGGTCCTGGAACTTGAGCGAGGTGAGTCCCAGGCGCTGGCGTATCTTCTCCACCATGGCCAGGTTCTTCTCCGAGCCGCTGCGGGCGTACTCTTCCAGACAGACCTTGTCGGTTCCCTCAAGCTCGAAGATCGCCTTGCGGCCCGCCAGGTCGAGGCTCGAACGCGAGGTGGAGAAGTTGAGGAACTCGCAGGGATAGATCAGGGTGGGGCAGGCAATCCGCATGTGGACCTCCCGGGCGCCGTAGTCGAAAAGGAGCCTCACGTTGTCCTTGAGCTGGGTGCCCCGCACGATGGAGTCGTCGCAGAACACCAGGCGCCTGCCCTGGATGAGCGAGCGGTTGGGTAAGAGCTTCATCTTGGCTACCAGGTCCCTCGCCGCCTGGTTCTGAGGCATGAAGCTCCGGGGCCAGGTCGGGGTGTACTTGGTGTAGGGCCTCATGTAGGGGAGCCTCTTCTCGTTCGAATATCCCACGGCATGCCCGATTCCCGAGTCCGGGATCCCGGAGACCAGGTCGGCCTCGACGGTGTCCTTCCTAGCCAGGGCGCTGCCGCAGCGGTACCGCACCATCTCCACGTTGATGTTCTCGTAGTTCGAGGGCGGGTAGCCGTAGTACACCCACAGAAACGAGCAGATCTGCATGTCTTTGCCCGGAGGGGTGAGCTGGCGGTAGCCATCGGCGGTCACCTCCAGCACCTCACCCGGGCCCAGGAGATACTCTTCCTCGTAGCCGAGGTTCGAGAGCGCGCAGGTCTCGGAGGTCACGGCGTAGGAATCGCCCTTCTTTCCCACGGTGAGCGGCGTCCTGCCCAGCTTGTCCCGCGCCGCGATGATTCCCTTCTTGGTGAGGATCATCAGAGAGCACGATCCTTTTATGGAACGGAACACCGACGCGATGCCGTCCTCGAAGGACTGCTCCTCGCAGATGATCATGGAAACGAGCTCGGTGGGGTTGATGCCCGATCCCGAGGTCTCGGAGAAGTACTTCCTTCTCGCAAAGGCCTTCTTGCCCAGAGACTCGATGTTGTTGATCCTGCAGACGGTCACGATGGCAAAGGTGCCCAGGTGCGAGTTGATGATGAGCGGCTGGGAGTCGTAGTCGCTGATCACACCGATGCCGGTATTGCCGTGGAACTGCTGGAGCTCGGGTTCGAACTTCGAGCGGAAGTAGGCGTTCTCGATGTTGTGGATGGAGCGGGAGAAGCCCTTCTTGTTGGCCACCGCCATGCCCGCCCGCCTCGTTCCCAGGTGGGAGTGGTAGTCCGTGCCGTAGAAGAGGTCACCGACACAGCTCTGTTTCGATGCGACGCCGAATAAACCGCCCATGGAAGAACCCCTTTTCCTTTCTCATTCCCACTCGATGGTGCTCGGGGGCTTGGAACTGATATCGTAGACCACCCGGTTCACGCCCGGGACCTCGTTGATGATCCTCGTGGATATCCTGGAGAGCACCTCGTGCGGCACCTTCACCCAGTCGGCTGTCATGCCGTCCTGGCTCGAGACCACGCGCACGGCGATCACGTTGGCATAGGTGCGCTCGTCGCCCATGACGCCCACGCTCTTTACCGGCAGCAGCACGGCGAACGACTGCCAGACCTCCGGGTAGCCGTCCCACCGGGAGATCTCCTCCTGCACCCTCACATCCGCCTGCTGCAGGATCGAGACGTTCTCGGCCGTGACCTCGCCCAGGATCCTCACTGCAAGGCCCGGGCCCGGGAACGGCTGCCTGTGGATGAGGCTCTCTGGCAGGCCCAGCTCCCGGCCGACCGCCCTGACCTCGTCCTTGAAGAGCTCTCTGAGGGGCTCGATGAGTGTGAAGGAGAGGTTCTCGGGCAGCCCGCCCACGTTGTGGTGGCTCTTGATGGTGGCCGAGGGCCCTCCCTTGGCCGACCTGCTCTCGATCACGTCGGGGTACAGGGTGCCCTGGGCGAGGAACTCGGCGCCGCCGATGCGCCTCGCCTCGTTCGAGAACACATCGATGAAGGTGCGGCCGATCGTCTTGCGCTTCTCCTCGGGGTCGGTGATGCCCCGGAGGTTGTCCAGGAAGAGCCTGCCCGCGTCCACGATGTCGAGGTTGAGCGGGTACTCGCGGGTGAAGATCCGCCGGATTTCGCCGGCCTCGCCGAGGCGCAACAGGCCGTTGTCCACGAAAATGGCGGTCATCTTCTCGCCGATGGCGCGGTGGATCAGCGCCGCGACCACGGCCGAGTCAACGCCCCCGGAAAGCCCGCAGATGACCCTGCCGCCGCCTACCTGCGAGCGCACGGCCTCCACGGTCTCTTCGATGAATCCGGCCATGGTCCAGCCGCCCTCGAGGTTCGCTATGCCGAAGAGAAAGTTCTCGAGGATCTCTTTCCCGCGCGGGGTGTGCACCACCTCGGGGTGGAACTGGACACCGTAGATGCGCTTTTCCGGACAGCCCATGGCAGCGACCGGGCAGGTGGGGGTGCGGGCCAGGATCTCGAATCCATCAGGCGGCCGAACCACGTGATCGCCGTGGCTCATCCACACCAACACCGGGCCTTCAAGACCGCCGAAGAGCGCGTTCGACCTCAAGACCTCGATAGATGCGGGGCCGTACTCGCGTGCGCTGCCCCGGCCGAGCTCCCCGCCCAGCTCGCTGGCAATGAGCTGTAGACCGTAGCAGATGCCCAGGACCGGGACGCCCATCTCGAGGATCGAGGCGTCCATCCGGGGATGGTCGCCATTGAGGACCGAGCTGGGCCCGCCCGAGAGCACCACCGCTCCTGGGGCCATGTTCTCGAGCTCGTGCCGCGGGGTGTCGTGCGGGAGGATCTCGCAGTAGACGCCGCATTCACGGATGCGGCGCGCGATGAGCTGGGCGTACTGGGAACCGAAGTCGAGGACGGCCGCGGTCTCACGCATGGCAGTGCCCTCTGGAGACTGCCGGATGAAAGCGGGCCACGCGGCGCTCTCCGGGCAGGTACGGCCTAGAGCTCAAGGGTGCCGGTGTAGACGAAGGATACCGCTCCGGTAAGCCACACATCACCATAGCCTCCATTTTTAGGGGTGAATTCTATGCTCAGGCTGCCTCCGGGCATGCTCACGCTCACCGGCGAGGCGTTCACCCTGCCCGTCGCATGGCTCACGATCGCCGAGGCGACCGCGCCGGTTCCGCAGGCCAGGGTCTCGGCCTCCACTCCGCGCTCGTAGGTGCGCACCCGGACGGCATTCCCGCCTGATACCATCACGAAATCGACATTGGTTCCCGCAGGCGCGAAGAAGGGGTGCATTCTCACCGCCCTTCCCAGCGAGTCCACGGGCAGGACATCGAGATCGTCGGTGAACCAGATCGTGTGGGGCACCCCGGTGTTGACGTGGTGTACCTCCACTGTTCGGCCGTCCACATCGAGGACAATGCCGGGTTTGAGGTCCCGGGGGTCGGTGACCTTCACGGAAACGTCGTTTGGGTTCACCCTGGCCTCGACGATGCCCGCCAGGGTGGAAAACCGCATGCTCCTGCCTGCGATGCCGTGCTTCAGGGCAAAGGCGGCCGCACACCGGGCGCCGTTGCCGCACATCTCAGCTTCGCTGCCGTCCGCGTTGAAGATGCGATACCTGAAGTCAGCCTCCTCGGAAGGGCTGAGCACCAGCACCCCGTCGGCGCCAACGCTGACCTTGCGGGGGCAGTACCTCCTGGCGAAGGCGGACCAGTCCATGTCCAGGGGGTGGTGGAATGCATCGATGACCATGAAGTCGTTCCCGGTGCCGGACATCTTGGTGAATCCCATCATGCGGGGAGTGCTCATCGTTTTTGGACCTTTTCACGCTAAGGGTGCAATCATAATGACATCCTCCGGCGAAATCCGCTGGAGGTGTGCAAGCTTTAACAAACTCTCTACGGCAAGTCAAGTGGATTGGAAGAGAACATAATGCCGTATTTTCACAGTCTTGCGTGTAAGAAGGCAGGTGAGGGAGAGGGCTGCCGATGCCGCAGCCCCCGTGTTCCTGCTACAGGATTTCACTGATGCGATCCATTGCCTGGCGAACGTTCTCGAAGTCGTTGAATGCGCTGATCCTCACATAGCCTTCGCCGCAGCGACCGAAGCCCGCCCCGGGCGTACACACCACCCCGGCCTTCTGAAGGAGCAGGTCGAAGAAGCCCCAGGAATCGGTGTCGGTATTCACCCAGATGTAGGGCGAGTTGTCGCCGCCTACGCAGGTAAAGCCGAAGGAGGTCATCTTCTCGCGGATGTAGCGGGCGTTTCTCATGTAGTAGTCGATGAGCGAGGCAACCTCGGCCCTGCCTTCCTCGGTGTAGACCGCTGCCGCGGCCCGCTGCACCGGGTAGGAGACGCCGTTGAACTTGGTGCTCTGGCGCCTGTTCCACAGCGGATGGAGGAGGTGTTTGTTCCCCGAGGAATCGTAGGCGGCGCATTCCTTCGGCACCACGGTAAAGGCGCACCTGGTACCGGTGAATCCCGCCGTCTTCGAAAAGCTCCTGAACTCCACCGCAACCTCTCTCGCTCCCGGGATCTCGTAGATGGAGCGGGGCAGGGTCTCGTCGCGAATGAAGGCCTCATAGGCGGCGTCGTAGAGAATGAGCGCCCTGTTCTCCCGGGCATACTCCACCCATTTCGTGAGCTGCTCCCGGGTGATGGTCGAGCCGGTCGGGTTGTTGGGGAAGCACAGGTATACGAGATCGACCGCTTCCTGCGGGACCCCGGGCACGAACCCATTCTCCTCGGTCCCCTCGAGGTACACGATGCCGGTGTAGCGGCCGTCCGCGAGGCTGCCCGCCCTTCCGGCCATGACGTTGGTGTCCAGGTAGACCGGGTAGACCGGGTCCGGGATCGCCACCTTCACGCCCCGGGCGAAGAGCTCCTGGATGTTGGCTGTGTCGCACTTGGCGCCGTCGCTCACGAAGATCTCGTCCGCGGAGACTTCTGCGCCGCGCTTCCGGAAGTCGTGCTCGGCGATTGCCTCTCTGAGAAAGCCGTAGCCCTGCTCGGGCCCATAGCCCTTGAAGGTCTTCACATCCGCCATCTCGTCCACGGCCTCGTGCATGGCCCGGATGCAGGCCATGGGCAGGGGCCGGGTGACATCCCCGATGCCGAGCTTGATTACGCTCCTGCCCGGGTTCTTCTCTTGGAAGGAGGCAACCCGCCTGGCGATGTCGGAAAACAGGTAGGATGCCTTCAAGTTCAGGTAATTCTCGTTGATCCTGATCATGACCCCTTGTCAGTCCTCGCTTTCATTTCATTGGCCCGCCGCCCGTCACAGGTCGTGGGCAGCAGGCGCGGCCAATGTACCACAGCGAAGGCCCCTCGTGAAATCCTTTTCTCTTTCACACGTTCGATATCCTCTGCAGCGGAGACTGCTTCTTGTCCTGCCGCATGATTCAAGGAATGAGGGCAATGTGTCGAACAATACTGTCATATCCACTCGAAGGTGCCGGCGTGAGGAAAGACAAGAGGAAATATTCCCGAAGGCTGCTCAGGATCGAGGTCCGTTACGAGGGCATCAACGGCGAGGTCCTCAAGGGTACGGCGTGCAACATCAGCAGGGGGGGCCTCTATATCGAGACCGGGCACCCGCTCGAGAAGGGCTCCCAGCTGAGGGTTACTCTGGATGCCCACGATTTCGGAAAGGTCATCGACGTCTCGGGCAGGGTGGTGAGGGTCGAGCAGGGCAGGGGCATGGCGGTTGAATTCGATGACCAGAACCACAGTGGAATCATTCACCTCATCAGCGCCTTGAGAAGGCTCGAAAAGGCATCCCTCCTTGCCTTGAGCCGCTCCGCCCTGGAGATCTGAGGCCCGCTCGGAAGTTCCCTGCATCCTTCCCTTTAAACACCTGTCTTCACGCTCCGAATCGCTCCTTTGGCCGATGTATGATCCACAGAGGCCGTCCGCCGGAAGACATGGGCCCGCCCTCGGCTGTGAGCAGCCTTACCCGATCTCCCCTGACCGCTGACCGGAACATCCTCACCGATCCGGCAGGCTTTGCTTAAAAAAGCCGCAGACCCTCTCCCGGTGCAACCGGTCCGATATCTCAAGACCTTGCCGGGGCACACCGAGAAGGCTCCGGTGTTTCAAGGGCATCGCACCCGCGCGGGAAGGCCCTTCGGGCAGGTTCGTAACACACAGCCGGTATCGCGGGCAGGAGAGGCTCCGTGAGAGCGGGAATATCGGCCGTGCCGGGGTAGTCTCCTTTATCCGCTGTCATGTTCTCGAGACGCCGCACCAGGCGCAGCCCTTCTCGAGGCGGGGTTCGCATATGCCTGGGTGTGGAAAGGAAGGGGTTATCCAGCCCGGGTGCCGGGAAGGAGGATGGCGCCGCCGCAGGGGGGCTCCTCACGGGGACACGGGGAAACAGGGAGGAAGATCCATGCCATAAGATCATGAGCCCCGCCCGGGGATGGGACAGGCTTCACGATTTCTGCCGGAATACCGAAGGCTTCTGCCATTTTACTCTTGTAAAGCGTGAGATATGAGCGTAACTATGAAAAAATGCCGGGCGAGAATCCCTTTTCTCATATCCAGAGCATGAAAGGGATCGCAGTTGATGTTCCTTTCCTGAAGTTCAGGTATGTCACGATCGGGGGAGGCCAAGCCGCCGGTACGGCGCCCGAAGAGAACGCCCGCGCGGCGGAGTTCTCGCGGGCGGCTCCGGTAAACCGTGAGGCCCCTGTACGACGGATAATCTACGACCCGCCTGCAGAGGTAACGACCCTGGGCGTGGACCCCCTGGTCTCGAGCGCATCGGTGATCCACGAAATCTCCTACGGAAGGATCGCCTCGATATCCTGGATGCGCACAAGCAGCGGGTACCCGATTCCGAAGAAGGAGACCGCACACTCCCTTGACCTCTTCGTGTAGCGGGAGGTTTACAGGGTACAAAACCGAGAGACTGCTATGGTCGGCGTGGTATCGGACCTGAGGTTCATGGACCACGAAACCGGGGGTTGCCACCCCGAGAGCCCGATGCGCATCCAGTACCTCCACACCCTGTTCGTCAGGGAAGATCCCCTCGTCAGGCTCGTCGATCCCGTGGCGCTGTCTCTTGAGGACGCTCTGCTGATCCACGACGGGGGGTATCTCGATTCACTCGCCCGGGCCTCGGCCAGTGCAGGCATTACGAGCCTCGACCCAGACACCGTGTGTTCCGAGGACAGCTATGAAGTTTCCCTGCTGGCCGCCGGCTCGCTCGTTAAGCTTACCCGCCTGGCCCTGGAGCGGGAGATCGATTCGGGGTTCGCCTGCGTGAGGCCTCCGGGGCATCACGCGCGCAGAGACTGCGCCATGGGTTTCTGCCTGCTCAACAACGCGGCCATCTGCGCTCGCAAGGCAATCGGTTCTTTCGGGCTCGAGCGGGTCGCGGTCATCGATTTCGACATCCACCACGGCAACGGCACCCAGGAGAGCTTTTACTCGGACAGCCGTGTGCTGTACTTCTCCTCGCACCAGTACCCCTTCTACCCGGGCACCGGAGCCCTTCACGAGACCGGCACCGGCGAGGGCGAAGGCTACACCGTGAACTGCCCCATGAGCCCCGGGAAAGAGGACGGGCACTACCTGGCCCTCTACCGATGGGTGCTCCTGCCCATCCTCGAGGAGTTTGAGCCCGAGCTCATCCTCGTATCGGCCGGTTTCGACCCCCACGCCATGGACCCGATCGGCGGCATGAAGCTCAGCTCTGCGGGATTTGCAGCCATTGCCGCAGTCATCCGGGAAGCAGCCCTTGGCGTGGGAGCCCCGGCGGTCTACTGCCTCGAGGGGGGCTACAGCCTCCCCGCGCTCAGAGAATCGGTATCCATGGTGATGGACATCTTGAAGGGCGGGCCGGCCCCGGAGATCGAACCGCTCGCCTTCGAAGAGCTCGAGGGGTTTGTCAGGACACACGGGAGAACCTGGCCCCTGTCTCTCACATGAGTGGTAAAGTTTGTGAAAAATCCTGCCGAAACTGGATGTATGCTTGAGCCCAGGACTATCGAGGCTGTGTCGGTCAAGGAGTACCGGCCCGGAGAGTACATTGTCCGGGAAGGGGACTCAAACGGGCTCTTCTACGCGATCCTCCAGGGCGAGGTTCAGATCTACCAGCTCGACAAGCCCATCCGCATCCTCTCCGATCACGACGTGTTCGGCCTCGAGAACCACTACCGGGGTATCCCCTACAGCACTTCGGCCAAGGCCTTGAGCCTCTCGCGGGTGGCCGCCTACGAGTCCGAGGCCATCGAGGATATCATCTACAGCAAGCCCGGCCTGGTGAGCATGATCCTGCGCTCGGCGTACCTGCAACTCGAGCAGACCACTTCGGTGGCGGAGTCGAACATCCCCTACAGCGAGACCATAAACCTCGATGTCCAGGAGTTCACCGACGGGCAGGCGATCATCGAAGAGGGCACCAGCGGTACCGAGATCTACAGGCTCTACCATGCGGAGGAGGGTCTCGAGGTCCTGAAGAAGGGTGTTCGCATCGGCATGATCACCAAGCCCGGCGAGTACTTCGGCGAGATGAGCTTCATCCTCAACGAGCCCAGGAGCGCCACCATCCGATCCGTGGGAAGGAGCCTGGTGGAGGTGATCCCGGTCCAGGACGGGGGCTCGAGAAGATCATCAGCGAGAACCCCGAGATGGCGAACAAGATCATCTCGACCCTTGCCCAGAGGCTCAAGCAGGCCAACATCATGCTCGTCAGGTAGCCCTATTCCGGGGCAGGCCCTCCTGAAAAGCCCCGGCATCCGGGGCGGGCGTTTGCCCGGGACCAGGGTTCCCTTTACGCTCCACTCCCTTCTCTTCGAGCAGGCGGAGCAGGTCAGGGATTTTCTGCAGGGCCTTGATCCTCCCCTCCTCAATGGTGAGCTCCCCCTTGTTGAGCTCGAGGGCCCGCACCCCGTCCAGGACCGGCTCGATGAGGATGTCGGGCCTGATGTTCATGAGCATCAGGCGGTTCTTCTGGTACTGCTGGATGTTCGTGGCACAGAGCATGACCTCGAAGATGTTGAGCATATCGGTCTTGTCCCTGCGGGCAAAGCTCCTCTCGAGCAGTGAGGAAATCCTGTCTCTCCCCTGGCCGAGCTGCTCCTGCAGCGCGGTGAAGAGCGCATTGTCCCGGATGGCGCTGGTTGCCTGCGCGCCCGTGGCCAACAGCGCCTCGCCCACGGCCTTGAGCCGGGACGAGAGCCGGTCCGTTCGGACCAGCGAGAGCATCTGGTTGACGATCCACGAGGAGAGGTCCTCTTCTTCCTGGCCGGATTTCTCCTGGGCCTTCACGATCGCCCGTTTCTGCCGCACAGAGAGCTTGTTCGGAAGCCTCGAGTGGAGGTTGCACGCGATGGTGATGTCCGGGGAGAACTCGGTAAGGATGTCGAGCGGCAGGGGATCCGATACTCCCCCGTCCGTTAGGAGCCTGTCTCCGAGCACCACGGGCTTGAAGATCCCCGGCATGGAGATGCTCGCCATCACGGCATCCACCAGGTTGCCGCTCGAGATTGGAACGGTCTCGCCGGTCAGGAGATCGGTGGCCACGGCCACGAAGGTCACAGGGAGATCCTCGATCCTTACGTCTCCCAGCAGGGAGTGGAGGAACCTCCGCGCCCTTTTGCCGGAGAACAACCCCGAGACCGGGAACACGGGATCGGCATAGAAGCCCAGGGCCTCGATGAACGAGAGCCCGGAGATGAGCTCCCTGAACGCGCCCAGGGTGCCGCTCGCATAGAATGCGCCCACGGCCGCCCCGGCGCTGGAGCCTACGATGATGTCCAGGGGAATGCCCTGCTCTTGGAGCACCTCGAGCACGCCGATATGAGCGCCCCCCATGGCCCCACCGCTGTCGAGCGCGATACCGACCTTCGCCTTGCCGCTCATGGCACCCTTCCTACCGCAGATCGTCGGCGAAATCAATCCAGCCGCTTTTCGTTTCCTGTCCGGTGAATCACTCCGGACGCCGCGGCTGACACGTCTGCCATGGTAGGGCGGGAGTTGGAGGCACCGGAGCCCCCTGTTGGATGGAAGAATAAAGAATCCCGGGCGGGATTCCGAGTACTTCAGGATGGATGTTTTCTGGTATGGAGGCGCTCCTCCCGCCGACGTGTCAGACATCAGGAGAATCGAGAGCCTCGAGGGTTTGCCTACGGGCAGCCTCCTGTTCATCGATTCCGAGAGCATCATCCCGTGGGAGAGCATCGGAGCGCAGAGGGCCTACCTGGTGGCGGATCTGCCCGTATCAACTCCTCCGCCCGAGCAGGTCGTGGGGGTGATCCCCCGTGACGCCATGGTCGTTCGCGCCATCGTGAGCCTGTACAACGAAATGCGTGAGTCCCACGACCTTGGCGACGAGCTCATCAGGTCCCTCAACGAGAAGGAGCTCGCCATCCGGGAAAAGCAGAAGATCATGCTCAGGGACAGCAGGCGGTACAAGGCGATCATCAAGAACGCCACGGACCTCATATTCATCCTGGGCCCCACGGGCAGGATCATGTTCTGCAACGAGACTGTCAAGAGGTACCTGGCCGGGCCGGGCAGGCCGGTGACCGGCAGCGCCCTGGTCGACTATGTTCTCGACGAAGACAGGGCCTCGGTGGAAGAGATGCTGAACAGGGGTTTTCAGGCAGGGGTGCCTGCCAGGGCCGAGGTGAGGATCACCCTGGCGGGGGGAAAGACTGGGATCTTCTCCTGCATGAGCACGCCCCTGGAAGAAGACGGGCACATCTACGCACTTTCCGTCATCGGCAGAGACATAACCGACCTCCGCGCCATCGAGCGTCGGCTCTCGCTCCAGGCAAAAGACCTTGCCCTCATGATCAACGGGCTCGCCCACGAGCTGAGGAACCCCCTGACCATCATCGGCGCATACACAAACAGGCTCGGCAGGAACGACAACGCCCTGAACCGCGGCCGGCTCGATGCAGCCCTTTCCGGCATCCAGTCGTCGATCAGCAGGATAGAGGAGATGATCAGGAGGATCGAGCAGTACGAGGCCGTGGTCAACAAGGAGGTTGTCCATGCCCGGGTCGACCTCCGTTCCCTGGTGGAAGAGGCGCTCAGTGCCTTTAGCCCTCTCCCGGACGTGACCGTCCAGGGACCGGAGAGCCTCAAGGTATGCACTGATGCAGGCCATGTGAGGGCTGCTCTCGTGAGGATCCTGGAAAACGCCATGGAAACAGGCTCAGAGAGGCTCCTGGTATCCCTTTCCAGCCGAGGCGGCTATGCCCGTGTCTCGCTGAGAGACTACGGTCCGGGCGTGAGTGACGACGTAGAGACGATCTTCGCGCCGTTTTTCTCCACCGACCCCATGAAGATCGGCCTGGGGCTCACCGAGGCCCGCATCGCGATGGCCAAGATCGGCTCGCGCATCGATGTTCTCCCCCAAGCGGCCCCCGGCGCGGTCTTCACCCTGGAGATCCTCGCGGACCGCAGGTCCGGCCCCAGGGGGACTTCGCCCGTACACCCGTAACGGATCGGCCGTTTCCCGGTCCGGCCGCCAATGCCTGCAAACCTCAAGGGTCAAAACAGCCCTTCAGTCCCCGGGTCTGTGTGTGCTATGATCGAAGCGATTCCCATGACATGAGGGGGTATCATGGCTGCCGAGACGATATGCGAAGGCGTCTACCTGGTAGGCGGGGCATCCCTTTCCCATTTCGAGGACGCCATGGCCTTTGCCGTCGAGTGTTCCGGCGAGCTGGTGCTGATCGACTCCGGAGCGGGCAGGGGGGCCCGGGCCCTGGAGATGAACATCCGATCCATCGCGGGCGGAACGGCGAAGCCGTCCACCCTCATCCTCACCCACTGCCACGTGGATCACATCGGGTCGGCGAAGCACTTGAGAGACGCCTTCGGGTGCAGGGTCCTCGCCCACGAGCTCGACGCCGGGGCGATCGAAACCGGCGACCCGGCGCTCACCGCCGCGTCCTGGTACGGGATCGCCCTGCCGAAGACCCCGGTCGACCGAAGGCTCAAAGGGGACCACGAGATCATAACGGCTGCTGACGGGCAGGAATTCCATTGCCTCCACACCCCGGGACACACGCCCGGCTCGATCAGCGTGTACCTCGACCGGGGCGGCAAGCGGGTGCTCTTCGGGCAGGACATCCACGGCCCCTTCAGTGACGAGTTCAACTCGGACATCGCCCTGTGGAGAGAGTCCATGGAACGGCTCCTCGAACTCGAGGCCGACATCCTCTGCGAGGGGCACTTCGGTATCTTCACGGGCAAAGACCGGGTGAGGCGATACATCCAGGACTACCTCGACCGGTATGCCGGCGAGTATTGAGCCGCGGAAGGTCCTGAGGGCCTTCCGGGCGGTGGTTCCCCCGGGGATCTCCTCCACGCTTTCCCCTGTCGAGATGCGAGTCGGAACCCCCGGGCAGGGGATGCGGATTCGTTTCTCACGGTTGCTTCATCCACGGTTGACACAGGGTGGTCCCGGGTTCTATGGATGGAAGAGAACATTGAGTGTACAAGGAGGCTTTGCCTGGGATGAACCTGACCGAGCTTGCCGGATGGCTGACACTGGCGGCGGTTTTCGGCGCCTTCGCCTCGTTCCTGCTCAAGCAGATCAGCAGGGAGTACGTGAAGAAGCTCGGGAAGGAGCATGCAGACTTCGTCGAGGCCTACCGGAGCTTCATGAGGGCCGTAATCAGGCGGCACCGGTACTTCGGCATGACTGCAGCAGCGCTCGTGATCGCGCATGCCGGCCTGGTGGTGTCACGCTCGGTGATCTCTGCAAGCGGGCTTACCTCCGCCCTCCTGCTCTTCGCAACGGCAGGGCTGGGAGCCTGGGGCTTCTACGGGCGCAGGAGCCCGCGCGGCGGCTGGCTCTCCACGCACCGGGGCCTGGCCTTCGTCCTGCTGATCTCGATCATCGTACACCTCTTCTATAAGGCCGTGGTGCTACTGTAAGCCTCTGGAAAAGCAAAGCGGGCTTTTACGATGCCCTGGCCTTCAAAGGGTCCGGATCCTGTCTGAAGCAGCGCTGGCAGCGCATAACCTCAAAAAATCACTGTGTTGACATGGTGACTCATCTATGGTGTACATGGGGTTTACCACGAAATCATGAGGTGAAAGCCTATGGAAGAGACGGAACTGCGGCTGATCCGCAGGCTTATCCCCAAGAACCGGGAGCTCAAGAAGCTCTGGGACGAGCACCTCGAATACGAAGAGAAACTCGAGCAGCTCAACAGGAAAAGGTACCTCAGCACCGAGGAGGAGGTGCGGAGGAAGGAGATCCAGAAGCTCAAGCTCCGGGGCAAGGACCGGATAGAAGAGATTCTGCGTACCTACCGGGAAAGCGGCGATCAGTACTGAACATTCGAACAGAGGTTCCTTGAATGAAGAAGATCACAGGAGCACAGGCCTTCATCGAGTCCCTCAGGTGTGAGAAGGTCACCCATGTCTTCGGGTATCCGGGAGGGGCTGTGCTCGACATTTTCGATGCGCTCATGGATGCGCCGAACATAGAGTTTATTCTCACCCGTCACGAGCAGGGGGCGATCCATGCCGCCGACGGGTACGCCCGGGCCACGGGCAGGGTCGGCGTGTGCCTGGTGACCTCGGGTCCGGGGGCGACCAACACGGTAACGGGAATCGCAACCGCCTGCATGGACTCCATACCGCTGGTAGTTTTCACCGGCCAGGTCCCCACGCACCTCATCGGCAACGACGCCTTCCAGGAGGCGGACATCGTGGGCATCACCAGGCCGTGCACCAAGCACAACTACCTGGTCAAGGATATCGAGGATTTGGGCAGGGTGATCAAGGAGGCCTTCTACATCGCCCGCACGGGCAGGCCTGGACCGGTGCTGGTAGACCTTCCCAAGAACGTCATGAAAAGCACCATAAACTTCAAGTATCCCGATGAGGTACGCCTCGAGGGCTACTGCCCCACCTACCGAGGGCATTTGGGCCAGATCAAGCGCATCGTGAACCTGATCCTAAAGAGCAGGCGGCCGGTCGTCTACGCCGGAGGTGGAGTGACGCTGGCGAACGCGTCAGCCGAACTCACGACCTTTGCGCGGAAGATGGAGCTGCCGGTTACCACGACCCTCATGGGGTTGGGCGCCTTCCCTTCGGGCGACCCACTCTCGCTGGGCATGCTGGGCATGCACGGCACGTATGCTGCGAACATGGCGGTCACCAACTCCGATTGCCTCATCGCCATCGGCGCCAGGTTCGACGACCGGGTGACCGGCAAGGTCGACGAGTTTGCGCCGAAGGCCAAGATCATACACATCGACATCGACCCCACCTCCATCAGCAAGAACGTGAAGGTCGATCTCCCGGTGGTGGGAGACTGCAGGATGGTGCTGAAGGGCATGCTCGAGCAGCTCAACGGGCGCGAGGCCGAGCTGGCGGAAATGATCGCACAGACAGAGTCCTGGAGGCAGCAGCTCGACGCCTGGAAGAAGGAGCACCCTTTGAGGTACTGCAAGAGCGAGAAGATCAAGCCGCAGTACGTCATCGAGATGATCGATGAGCTTGCGCCGGACAATGCCATCATCTCCACCGAGGTCGGCCAGAACCAGATGTGGACCGCCCAGTTCTACCGGTTCAAGGAGCCGAGGCTGCTGCTGACCTCGGGCGGGCTGGGGACCATGGGCTACGGGTTCCCCGCCGCGATCGGGGCCCAGGTGGCCTTTCCGGGCCGGACGGTCATTGACATCGCCGGGGATGGCTCCATCCAGATGAACATCCAGGAGCTGGCGACCGCGGTCCAATACCGCCTCCCGGTAAAGGTCATGATCCTCAACAACGGATACCTGGGCATGGTGCGGCAGTGGCAGGCGCTGTTCTACAAGAAGCGCTACTCGCACACCTCCCTGGCCGTATCCCCGGACTTCGTGAAGCTGGCCGAGGCCTACGGGGCCCGCGGCCTGAGGGTGGAAAAGCCCGAGGACGTGAAGGAGGCCATCGCGGAAGCCCTGAAGATCGACGGGCCCGTGCTGGTAGACTTCGTGGTCGATCCCGAGGAGGACGTGTACCCCATGGTGCCGGCCGAGTCGCCCATCAACAATATGCTTCTCGTATGAGGATCTGAGCTATGAGGCATGTCATATCGGTTCTGGTCGACAACCAGGCTGGAGTGCTTTCCCGGGTGGTGGGGCTGTTCTCGGGCAGGGGGTTCAACATCGAGTCCCTCTCGGTGGCGCCGACCCTCGATCCCTCGAAATCAATGATGATCATCACCACCAACGGCAACGAGCAGGTGCTCGAGCAGATAAAGAAACAGCTCAACAAGCTCATCAACGTGATCAAGGTCATCGACTGCACGGGCAAGGACTACGTGGAGCGGGAGATGATCCTCGTGAAGGTCAAGGCGGAGAAGGATACACGCGCCGAGGTGCTGCGAATCGCCG
Source organism: Desulfomonilia bacterium (assembly GCA_049275795.1). Lineage (GTDB taxonomy): Bacteria > Desulfobacterota > Desulfomonilia > UBA1062 > UBA1062 > Phosphitivorax. Next base: position 13,433 of record JBASVF010000376.1, on the reverse strand, counting down.
AGATCTTCAGGGCCAAGGTGATCGACGTCTCGCCGAACTCCTACACCCTGAGCCTCACCGGCGACAAGGGCAAGCTCGAGGGGTTCATCGAGATCCTCTCACCCATCGGGATCATCGATTTCATCCGGACCGGTACCGTAGTCATGGAAAGAGAGATGCACGGAAGGAGGAAACTGTCGTAATGCAAGTCTACTATGATAAGGACGCGGATCTGAATCTCATCACCTCGAAAAAAGTAGCCGTCATAGGCTACGGGTCTCAGGGCTTCGCCCATTCGAACAACTTGAGAGACTCGGGTGTCGAGGTCGTGGTGGGACTGCGCGAAGGGAGCGCCTCGCGGGCAAAGGCCGAGAAGGCGGGATTGAAGGTCATGACCACCCCGGAGGCCGCGGATTGGGCCGACGTGATCATGATCCTGCTGCCGGACGAGCTTCAGGCCGACGTGTATGCCCGGGAAATCGCACCATACCTGAAGAAGGGCAAGTACCTGGCCTTTGCGCACGGCTTCAACGTGCACTACAGCCAGATCGTTCCCCCTGCGGGGGTGAGCTGCTTCATGGTGGCGCCCAAGTCGCCCGGCCACATGGTCCGCTACGAGTACAGCCAGGGCAGGGGGGTCCCCATGCTGATCGCCGTCGAGGCCGACGCGACCGGCGACACCCGCGGGGTAGCGCTCGCTTATGCCTGCGCCATCGGTGGCGGCAAGGCGGGGATCCTGGAAACCACCTTTGCCGAGGAGACCGAGACCGACCTCTTCGGCGAGCAGGCCGTGCTCTGCGGCGGGGTCACCGCGCTGATCACGGCTGGGTTCGAAACCCTGACCGAGGCGGGGTACGCGCCCGAGATGGCCTATTTCGAATGCCTCCACGAGCTCAAGCTCATCGTTGACCTCATCTACGAGGGCGGCATCTCCAACATGCGCTACTCGGTGAGCAACACGGCCCAGTTCGGCGACATCACCCGCGGGCCCATGGTCATCGACGAGAGGGTCAAGGATACCATGAGGAAGATTCTCCGCCAGGTCCAGGACGGCAGCTTCGCCCGCGAGTGGATCCTGGAGAACAAGGCCGGCAGGCCGGTTTTCAACGCCCTGACGAAAAAGGGCGAGGCACATCCCATCGAGAAGGTGGGCAAGACGCTCCGCGCCATGATGCCCTGGATCCAGAAGGACCGAAAGGTCAACAGGGAGGAGAACTAGGTGAAGATCTGCCGCGAGGGATTGCCGTTCATCGCTGCCTCCGGCCTGGTCTCCCTGGTCCTGGTGCGGCTGGGGTTCAAGGTGCTGGGCTTAGCGCCTGTGGCGTTCGTGACCTGGTTCTTCCGGGACCCCGAGCGGCGGGCGCCTTTGGGCGAGGGGCTCATTCTCTCGCCCGCGGACGGCAAGGTCCTTCAGGTGGAGAGGACCCATGAAGAGCGGGTGGGGCCGTGCACCAAGGTGTCCATCTTCATGTCGGTCTTCAACGTGCACGTGAACCGCTCGCCGGTGACGGGCACCGTGGTCGGCAAGAGCTACCGCAAGGGTACCTTCCACATGGCGAACCTGGGAAAGAAGACCGAGAATAACGAGCGCATGATCCTCCACATCGAGAACGAGGACGGCATATACCGGGTCGACCAGGTGGCCGGCCTGGTGGCGAGGAGGATCTCCTGTACGCCCGAGGTGGGCGACAGGGTCATGGCGGGCCAGCGCATCGGGCTCATCCGTTTCGGGTCCCTGCTCGAGTGCTGGATGCCCGAGACCGCGAAGGCCGCCGTGGAAAGAGGCCAGTCCGTGAAGGCGTGCGAGACCGTAATCGGGAGGAGAGAGCAGTGAAGAAGAGAACGAAAATCTCGACAGCCCAGCGCAGCAGGCGGCCGGTTCCCTTTCTGCCCAACTTCATCACCACGATCGGCCTGTTCTTCGGCTTTTATTCCATCTCCTTTTCCCTGAAGGGCAACTTCGTGATGGCGGCCTGGATGATCCTCCTGGCAGGGTTTATCGACGGCATCGACGGCCGGGTGGCAAGGGCCACCAACTCGACCTCGGCCTTCGGCAAGGAGTACGACTCGCTCTCCGACGTGATCGCCTTCGGTGTTTCGCCAGCCATCATGGCCTTTCTCTGGCAGGTCAACCAGTTCGGAAGGCTGGGCTTCATCGCCTGCTTCCTCTTCGTGGCGTGCGGGGCCCTGAGGCTCGCCCGGTTCAACACCGATTCAGGCGATATAACGGGCTTCGTGGGGCTGCCCATCCCCATAGCCGCTGCCGCGGTCTCGAGCATGGTGCTCCTGTCCAAGCAGGTGGGGACCGTTCCCTCGCCGCTCATCCTTATCGGCATGTACGTGCTTTCGTTCATGATGGTGAGCACCATCCGGTACCCCAGCTTCAAGCACATCGGCTATATCAAGGCCCATCCCTTCCAGCTCCTGGTCGGAGGCCTGCTTGTGCTCGTGGTGGTGGCCATGGCGCCCGAAATCATGATCTTCGCACTCATTGCATCCTTTGTCGTAGGAGCACCCCTGGGAAGCCTCGTTGTGCAGGTCCGGCGCCGCATGCATGAAAAAAGACAGGAGAAAGAGACAGGACATGAACACTCCGCGTGACAAGATAATCATATTCGACACCACGCTCCGTGACGGCGAGCAGTCTCCCGGTGCGAGCATGGACGTACATGAGAAGGTCCTCGTGGCCAAGCAGCTCGAGTCGCTCGGCGTAGACAGGATCGAGGCGGGGTTCCCCATCTCCTCGCCCGGGGACTTCGACGCGGTCCAGGCCGTTGCCGGCGAGATCAGGAAGTCCATGGTCTTCGGCCTGTGCCGGGCCAAGGACGCGGACATCCAGGCAGCCTGGGATGCGGTCAAGGATGCGGCCATGCCCGGAATCCATACCTTCATCGCCACCTCCGACATCCACCTCAAGCACCAGCTCAACATGAGCCGGGACGAGGTGCTCAAGGCCGTCGAGTACTCGGTCGGCGTGTGTCGGTCGCTCTGTCCCAACGTGGAGTTCTCGGCCATGGACGCCACCCGCTCCGACCGGGACTTCCTCGTGGACGTGTATTCCACGGCCATCGCCTCGGGCGCCTGCACGATCAATGTCCCGGATACCGTGGGTTACACGAATCCACAGGAGTTCTTCAACCTCATCAGCTACTTGAGGGAACGGGTGAAGGGCATCGACAAGGCCGTCATCAGCGTGCACTGCCACAACGACCTGGGAATGGCCACGGCCAACTCGGTGTCCGCGGTCATGGCGGGAGCCCGGCAGATCGAGTGCACCATCAACGGCATCGGCGAGCGGGCGGGCAACACCTCGCTCGAGGAGGTGGTCATGATCTTCAACGTCCGCAGGGACCTCTACGGGCTGGAGACCTCGATCGATACCACCCAGATCTACCCGGCCAGCCGCCTAGTGTCGCACATCACCGGTATCCCGGTCCAGCCCAACAAGGCCATCGTGGGCGCCAACGCCTTTGCCCACGAGTCGGGCATCCACCAGGACGGCTACCTCAAGGAGCGCTCCACCTACGAGATCATGACGCCCGAGTCCATCGGCTACGGCAAGTCGAACCTCGTGCTGGGCAAGCACTCCGGCAGGCACGCCCTGAGCAAGCGGCTCGAGTACCTGGGATACCGCCTGAGTGAAGAGGACATAAACAAGGTCTTCAAGCGCTTCAAGGAGGTCTCGGACAAGAAGAAGGAGATCTTCGACGCCGACATCGAGGCCATCGTGATCGAAGAGATCTACCGCGTGCCCGACAAGTACGAGCTCAAGCACATCAACGTGAGCTCGGGCACGGTCTCGACCCCGGCCGCAACCGTGGTGCTCGGCGTGGACGGCGAGGTGGTCAAGGAGTCGTGCTTCGGCAACGGCCCGGTGGACGCGCTCTACAAGACCATCATCAAGATGACCGGCTTCAAGGCTGACCTCAAGCGCTTCTCGGTGAGCTCCATAACCGGGGGCACGGACGCCCAGGGAGAGGTGACCGTGGAGCTCATGGACCGGGACACCGTAGCCACCGGACAGGGATCCGACCCGGATATCCTCGTGGCATCGGCCAAGGCGCTGGTGAATGCACTCAACCGCATGGAGTTCCTCAAGAACAAGCGGGCCGGATCGGTGCCGCACCTCTAGTTTCAGATCCAGGAGGCATAAGAGAAAACGTGGGAATGACGATTGCCGAAAAGATCCTCGCCGCGCATACGGATGCGGATGAGGTCAGGCCGGGCGACATCGTGAAGGTGAACGTGGATGTCGCCCTGGCAAACGATATCACGGCCCCGCTGGCCATCAGGGCCTTCGAGTCGGCCGGCGGCTCGGGCATGGCGGACTCCCGGAAGGTGGTCTTCGTGCTCGATCACTTCACCCCGAACAAGGACATCGCCTCGGCCAACCAGTGCCGGGTGGTACGCGAGTTCGCGGAGCGCCACGGCATGGAGCACTTCTTCGACAACGGCGAGGTGGGGGTCGAGCACGCCCTGCTCCCGGAAAAGGGCCTCGTACTGCCCGGTGACCTCGTCATCGGCGCGGACAGCCACACCTGCACCTACGGGGCGCTGGGCGCCTTTGCCACGGGCGTAGGGAGCACGGACCTGGCGGCAGCCATGCTCACGGCCCAGGCCTGGATGAAAGTGCCCGAGAGCATGAAGTTCGTCTTCAAGGGCGAGCTCAGGCCCTGGGTGGGGGGCAAGGACCTGATCCTGTACCTCATCGGCGACATCGGGGTGGACGGAGGACTCTACCGGGTGCTCGAGATCGAGGGACCCGCGATCGATTCCCTCGATATGAGCAACCGGCTCACCATGTCCAACATGGCCATCGAGGCGGGCGCCAAGGCAGGAATCATCAGGGCGGACGACGTGACCGAGGCCTACGTGAAACCCCGGGCGAAGCGGCCCTACACGATCTTTACGAGCGATCCGGATGCCGAGTACGTCTCGGTGAGAGAGTACGACTGCTCGGAGATCGAGCCCCAGGTGGCCTTTCCGCACCTGCCCGAGAACACCCGGCCCATCAGCGGGGTGGGTGAGGTGAGGATCGACCAGGTCTTCATCGGATCGTGCACCAACGGAAGGATCGAGGACCTGCGGGTGGCGGCCGGGATCCTCAAGGGAAACAAGGTCGACAGGAAGGTGCGGTGCATCGTCCTTCCCGCCACCCCGGAGGTGTTCAGGCAGGCTGACGAGGAGGGGCTCATCAGGATCTTTCTCGAGGCAGGGGCCATTGTCGGACCCCCGAGCTGCGGGCCGTGCCTGGGCGGGCACCTGGGGATCCTGGCAAAGGGCGAGCGGGCGGTTGCCACCTCGAACCGCAACTTCGTGGGCCGCATGGGCGACCCAACGAGCGAGATCTATCTCTCCGGGCCGGCAGTGGCGGCGGCATCCGCGATCACCGGCAAGATCTCTTCACCCGAGGAGGTGATGCCATGAACTACCGGGGCCGCGTGTTCCGATTCGGAGACGACATCGACACCGACGCCATCATTCCGGCCCGCTACCTGAACACCTCGGACCCAGTGGAGCTCAGCAAACACTGCATGGAAGACGCCGACCCGACCTTCTCCTCCAGGGTCAAGCCCGGGGATATTATCGTTGCGGGCAAGAATTTCGGGTGCGGTTCCTCGCGCGAGCATGCACCCATCGCCATCAAGGCGAGCGGCGTGAGCTGCGTCATCGCCTCGAGCTTTGCGCGGATCTTCTTCCGCAACAGCTTCAACATGGGGCTTCCCATCTTTGAGTCCAACGAGGCGTCTCAGGAGATCCGCGAGGGCGACACGGTGGAGGTGGACGCCTCTACCGGCCTCATCACGGACCTCACCACGGGCAGACAGTACCAGGCCAGGCCCATCCCCGCGTTCATGCAGGAGCTTATAGCGGATGGAGGGCTCATGGAGCACATACGGAAACGGGGCGGAATCTAGCCGTACATCTCCCACGTTTGGAAATGAACGGCCGGCCCATGCCCTGTAAGGGCTATTACCCGCGGGCGTGAGCCTCATTCACCTACTTGCTTGGAAAGGGGTTTCATACGGATCTTTACGCTTCACGAGGGGCGGGGCGGACCCGCCCTTTTCGCGTGAAAGGCCCTTTTTTCAAGGTGCAGGGATGAAAGCATGAAAGGAACGCCATGGCACAGGGATATCGCGTAGCAGTGGCCGGTGCGGCCACCACGGCAGGCAAGGAGATCATACGGGTGCTCGAGGAGCGGGATTTCCCGGTCAGCAAGCTCATGGCCCTGGAGACCCCGGGGTCGCTGGGCAACACCGTGCAGTACCGGGACGAGGACATCCCGGTGCAGGCGCTCAAGGACGAGAACCTCACCGGTGCGGATATCGCGTTCTTCGCCTCCACGGAAAGGATCAGCGGCGAGTATGTCCCCCGGATCGCCGGCAACGGGTGCACGGTGATCGATACCACGGCCCGTTTCCGGATGGAGAAGGACGTTCCGCTCGTCGTTCCCGAGATCAATGCCCACCGGATCGCCGGGCACAAGGGCATCGTATCGGGGCCCTCACCGGCCGCCGTGCAGGCCGCCCTGGTGCTCTTTCCCATCCCTCGGGCCGCCGGGATCAGGAAGGTCGTGCTCTCCACCTATCAGGCGGTCTCCGACCTGGGAGAGACCGCCTTGAACGAGCTCACCGAGCAGATCGCGGACCTCTTCAACTTCCGCGAGACCCATTCGGCCGTGTTCCAGCACCAGATGGCCTTCAACGTCATACCCCAGACGGACGCCTTCCAGGGCAACGCCTATACCTTGGGCGAGATGCGCCTGATCGAGGAGACGCGCAAGATCCTGGAAGACGATTCCATCCGCATCAGCGCCACCTCGGTGTTGGTTCCCCTGTTCTACTGCCACTGCCAGTCGATGAACATCGAGACCGAAAGAAGGCTTGGGCCGGAGAAGACCAGGAAGATCCTCGAGCGCTCCCCCGGGATCAGGGTGGAGGACAATCCGGCCGAGGGAATCTACCCGCTGCCCGTCTATGCCGCCGGCCGGGACGAGTGCTTCGTGGGCAGGATACGGGACGACCTCGCCTCGGAGGGCGGCCTCGTCCTCTGGAGCGTCTCGGACAACATCCGCAGGGGTGTGGCGGTCAACGCAGTGCAGATCGCGGAGCACCTGGCGGGCCTGAGAGGGTAGGGAAACCGGCATGGAGCGGGTGAAAGCGCGATGAGGATGACCCTGGGGGCGTATCTTCCCGGGAGCTCGCCGGTTCACCTCCTGGACCCGCGGGTGAAGCTCTTTCTCATGGCCTTTGGCATAGGGGCGGCCTTCCGGATGGACACGCCCGCCTCTCTCGGCCTCTTCTCCGCGGCCTGCCTCCTTGCCACCCTGGCCGCGAGGCTCCCCTTGCGGAGAATCTTGAGGGGCTTGAGCCCGTTTCTGTGGCTCTTCGGCATAACCGCGGCGCTCCACGTGTTCATGACCCCGGGGAGCCCCATCCCATGGGTCCCCCACGCAACCTGGGAAGGGCTCGCGAACGGGGTCCGGACCGGGCTCCAGCTCGTGTTCGCGATCTGGCTCTCCACGCTCATGACACTCACCACATCGCCGCTCGACATGGTGTGGGCCATGGAGTGGTACCTCAAGCCCTTGAAGCACCTCAGAGTTCCTGTGGACGAGATCGCCCTGCTCGTGATGCTGGCCATCCGGTTCATCCCGGTGCTCTTCGAGGAAACGGACCGGATCCTCAAGGCCCAGAAGGCCCGGGGCGTGGACATCGAGACCGGCGGGATCGTCCGGAGGATCCGCTCCCTGGTGCCGGTCATGGTTCCCCTGTTGCACAGCGTGTTCAGGCGCTCGGACGACCTCGCGGTTGCGCTCACCCTCAGGGGCTACTCCCCGGGGATCAAGCGGACGCGGATGAAAACCCCCCATGCGCGGCGCAGCGACATCGCCTCGCTGGCTGCGGCGAGCGCGGTCCTCGTCGCGCTGATCCTCATGTGACATCCCCTGTCTCCGTGGCCTTGCTCCCCGTGAAGGCCGCGATCCGCCCGGGCCGGCAAGCACGCTCGCAGCTGAGGACAATATCAGGCCCGGCCTGCCCCCTGTGCTCTCCTGCAGCCCCTTTGACCCGTGATGTGCTGAAGTGAAAAACAGTGCCAAGGGCCTATCGGCGACGAGCCCTTTTTAAGGGGCACCTGTAAGCCTGGCATATCCCCCTTTTGAACGACCTTTCTCTTCCCGTGGAGGGCTCCCCTTCCGGAGCACACGGGAGCCGTTATCATGAATGAAGAGTGGGGGCGTAAGGATGAGGAAGCTCGTTTTCCCGGCAATCGTCGTGATCTTCGTCCTGGCCGTACTCCTCAGGATCGCCGTGATTTCCTCGCTCGCCGGCAGGGAGGCGCCCGGCGTGGAGTATTACTACAGGAACAACGGCGTTCCCGTCGAGGTATCCACGGTAAAGAAGGGCGAGTTCGTGGTTCTGTCCCGGGTCAACGCCCTGGTCCACGGGCTCAGGCAGACCCGGATCGTGGCACAGACCTCGGGCAGGATCCTCAAGGTGCACCACGAGGTGGGAGACCGGGTCGAGGCCGACGAGGTGATCGTGAGCCTGGACAGGGAAGATCCGCGGAGCTCAGCCCAATACCGCCAGCTCAGGGCGGTCTACGAGACTACCCTGCTCAATTACCGGCGGATCCTCGAGCTCAGGGAGTCCGGGGCGGTATCCCAGAGCGAGCTCGACCAGGCCAAGATGCAGCTCGACGTCGACCGAGCCAACCTCGAGAGCGTGGTGGAGGCGGTGGCGCTCTCGAGCCCCATCGAGGGGACCATCCTGGACATCAATGCCCGGGAGGGAGAGCTCGTCAGCCCGTCCGGGCCGGTCGCCGTGGTGGCTCGCACGGACCGTGTCAGGCTCACCGCCGAGGTGAGCGAGTCCGATATCCGCAACATCGCTCCAGGCCAGCGGGTCTTCATGGATAGCGGCACGCGGAGGCCCCCGAACACCGGGAGCGTCACCCGGGTCACACTGAACGCCGATCCCGCCACCGGCCTGTTCAGAATCGAGATGGAGGTCGAGAACCGGGGCGAGGCCTTGAAGATCGGCACATACACCACAGCCCAGATCGAGGTGATCCGTGACGAGCAGGCCCTTTATGTCGACCTGAGGGCACTGCAGCAGGAGCCGGACGGATCGTACTACGTCTATGCGGTCTCGGGCGGCAGGGCCCGGAAGACCCCGGTGGACATAGCAGGCATGAACGACCGCTCCGCCAGGATCATCTCGGGGCTCTCCGAGAACGACGTTGTGGTGGTGAACGGGTTCACCAGGCTGGACGACGGGGTAAAGGTCCTCTACTGACCCCCTCGAGAGGAGAACGGGAGCAGACCCATGGACCTTATCAGGCTCTTCATCGACCGTCCGGTCATGACCCTGATGATGGTGCTCGTGTTCGTGGTGCTGGGGCTCGTCTCCTACCGGCGGATCAACGTGGACCTCTTCCCGGAGGTCGACCTGCCCATCGTGCTCGTCACCCAGGTGTACGAGGGCGCAGGCCCCGAGGAGATCGAGACCCAGATCGTCAGGGAGGTCGAGGACGCGGTCTCGACCATCAGCGACATCAGGCACATCACCTCGACGATCTACGAGGGATATGCGCTTACCGTCATCGAGTTCGAATACGGGGTGGATGTCGACATCAAGTCCATCGAGGTCAAGGACAAGGTCGACGCCATCGCCCGGGACCTGCCGCAGGAGGCCGAGAGGCCCGTGATCGAAAAGCTCGATCCCTTTGACGAGCCTGTGCTGAGCATCGCCCTCTTCAGCGACACCATGCCCATCCACGAGATCTACCGATACGCCGACGATGTGCTCAAGGACCGGTTCTCGCGGGTCGGCGGCGTGGCGAGCGTGGAAGTGGTGGGCGGCAGGGAGCGGCAGATCAATGTCCGGGCCGACCTTCCCAGGCTGCTCAGCAGCGGGGTCTCCCTCTCGGCCCTGGCGAATGCGATCCAGGAGCAAAACCTCGACATACCGGCAGGCGCCATGGACCGGGGCGAGTTCGAGATCGGGGTGAGGCTCAAGGGCCAGTTCGAGAGCATCGAGGAGATCGAGGACATGCACCTGGCCGTGAAGGATCGGAGCGTCGTCCGGGTCAGGGACGTAGCCCGCGTCGAGGACGGGTTCGAAGACCCGGAGTCGGCAGCCCGGTTCAACGGCCGGGAAGCGGTTATGATCGAGATCTTCAAGCAGACCGACAGCAACGTGGTCAGCACAGCTGACGGCGTATACTCAGTGCTCGAGAGCGTGAAGCAGACCCTCCCGAAGGGCCTTGAAGCCGAGATCTCCCGGGACGGCACAGACTTCATCCGCGAATCCATCAGCGGCGCGCTGAACAGCATCTTCATCGGCGTGGGACTTACGGCGCTCGTGCTCCTGCTGTTCCTGGGCGACCTCAGGATGGCGATGGTGGCCGCCCTGGTCATTCCCGCCTCGCTCATCTCCACCTTTCTGGTCATGGAGTCCCTGGGCTTTACGCTCAACATCGTCACCCTCATGGCCATGGGCGTTTCCATCGGCGCCCTGGTGGCAAACGCGATCGTCGTCATCGAGAGCATCTACCGTCATATCAATATGAACGAAGATCCGCGAGAGGGCGCGGCCCGCGGCACCCGGGAGATGCTGGTGGCCGTGCTGGCCTCGGCCGGGACCAACATCGTGGTCTTCGTGCCCATCGCCTTCATGTCGGGCATCTTCGGTCAGGTATTCTATCCCTTCGGGATCACGGTGGTCGCCGCGACCGTGTTCTCGATCATCGCCTCCTTCTCGATCACGCCCACGCTCTCGTACTATGCCATGAGGAGATCGAAGGGCCCCGGAGCCGGCGGAGGGGCTCTGAAGGACAGGCTCATGTTCTTCGTCCGCGGGGTGGAGCGCACAAGGCTCTGGTACCTCGGGCTCCTGGATGTCTGCCTTGCCCGACGAAAGCTCACCATAGCCCTTACGCTCGCGGTCTTTGCAGGCTCCCTGTTCGTCATGCGCTACGTGGGCGGCGAACCGTTTCCGACCGCAGACAGCTCGGAGATCACCATAAACGCCGATCTCCCGCTGGATGTCACCGTGGAGGGCGGCCTGCAGGTACTGGGCAGGATAGAGGACCTGGTGAAGAACCTCCCGGAGACCAGGGATTACTCCTCAACCCTGGGGGGAAGGAACCGGGGTGTCAACCAGCTGCGCATCCACGTGAGGCTCGTAGATCCGGGCGAGCGCGACCGGAGCGACGCCCTGATTGCCCAATCCCTCATCGAGCCTCTGTGCACGATCCCGGACCTGGAGTTCAGCATCACTGCCGGCAGCTCCCAGGGCAGGGAAGGGGACATGGACGTCGAGCTCTACGGCCCGGATTACGGCGAGCTGGTGCGCCTCTCCGGGCGGGTCAGGCAGGTCATGAACGCCACGGGCAACTTCCAGAGCATCATCAGCTCCTACAAGACCCCCCGCAGGGAGATGCGCTTCATCTCCCATCCGTACCGGTCCATCGTCTACGGAGGCAGCAACCTCTCGATCGGCAATACCCTGAGGGCCGCGGTCGAGGGGGTTGATGCCTCGATCTTCCGCGAGGGCGGGCAGGAGTACGACATCAATGTGGCCCTGGACGAAAGGTATACCGATTCCATCAACCTCCTGGGCGCGATCCTCGTTCCGCTGGGCGAGGACGGGGAGCTCTCGCCCGTGAGCAAGGTCGGCTCCTTCGTTCCCGCCCGGGCCGAGGCGAGCATCCAGCGCAAGGACAAGGAGCGCAAGATCACGCTCACGAGCTTCATCAGCAGGCTCAGCCTCACCGAGAATATCGCCCTGCTCGAGCAGCGTTTCGAGGGCCTCGACCTTCCCGAGGGCTACCGGATCGAGTTCGCCGGAGACGTGGAGCTCAACCGGGAGGCCGGTGAGGCGGCCACCGGGGCGTTCATCATCGCCGCGATCCTGACCTTCATGCTCTTGGCAGGGATCCTCGACTCCCTGGTGCATCCGTTCACCATCATGCTCGCCGTGCCGTTGGGCCTTGCCGGGGTCTTCTATGCCATGTTCTTCTGGGGCATCACCATGAACATGATGGCCATGATGGCCATGGTCATGCTCGTGGGCGTGGTGGTCAACGGCGCCATCCTCGTCATCGACGCCGCAATATCGGCGGACCGGCCCGGAGAATACGACCCGGTGAACTCGGTGAGGAAGGCGTGTGCGCAGAGGTTCAGGCCCATCGTCATGTCGAACATGGCGATCGTCTTCGGGCTCATTCCCCAGGCCTTCGGGGCCGGCTCGGGCGCGAGCTTCCGGATTGCGCTCGCCGTTCCCACCATCGGCGGGATCGTCGTCTCCATGCTCTTCACTCTGTTCTTCATACCCGTTATCTTCATCTACATGGAGAGACTCAGGACCTTTAAGGCCTCAAGGACCGCGGCGGGCTCCTGAGGAGGAGATCGGGCAGAACCGCGGCCCCCGGGGAGGATCGCGTATGGAAAAGGCATTCCCATCCTGCAAGACCAAGATCGTGTGCACCATCGGCCCCGCATCCCGGTCACGGGACGTGTTGAGGGAGCTCATCACAGCCGGGATGAACGTCGCCCGCCTCAACTTGAGCCACGGCGACACCGGGCAGCATGTGCAAGACATCGCAGCGGTCCGCGAGGTCTCCCGGGAGTTCGATGCGAACGTGGCCGTACTGGCTGATCTGCCCGGGCCCAAGATGCGCATCGGCACGATCCAGGGCGGCTCGTGCGTTCTTGAGCGGTGCGCCCGGGTGGTGCTCACCCCCAGGCGGGTCGAGGGGACCTGCTCTGTGATCCCGGTGCAGCTCCCGGAGCTGCACTCGATCATGGAGCCCGGTCACCGGGTGTTCCTGAGCGACGGGTTCATCGAGCTCCACGTACTCGAGAAGAGCGGTGAGGACGTGGTATGCCGGGTGGCCATGGGAGGGGAGCTGCGGTCGAACAAGGGAATGAACCTCCCGGACGCTTCCCTCGAGCTGTCCGCGGTCACGGACGAGGACCTCGAGTTCATCGCCTTTGGCATCGAGCAGGGAGTCGATATGTTCGGCCTGTCCTTCGTGGGAGCACCGGAGGATATCGCCCGGGTAAGGGCCTTCGGCCGCAAACTCGGCCGCGAGCTCTTCGTGCTGGCCAAGATCGAGCGCAGGGCCGCTGTGGAGAACAGCAGGGAGATCATCCGGGCCGCGGATGCGGTCATGGTGGCCAGGGGCGACCTCGGGGTGGAGATCCCCATCCAGCGGGTCCCCATCGTTCAGAAGCAGCTTGTCCTCGAGGCGAACCTGGCAGCGAAGCCGGTCATCACCGCTACCCAGATGCTCGAATCCATGACCGGCAACACCCGGCCCACCCGTGCCGAGGTAACGGACGCCGCCAATGCCGTCTTCGACGGCACCGATGCGGTCATGCTCTCGGAGGAGACCGCGATCGGCAGGTACCCGGTCCAGGCGTGCAGGATGCTCTCGTCGAT
>JBASVF010000375.1:0-2519 GCA_049275795.1 Desulfomonilia bacterium | reverse complement strand
GGCTGAAGTACTGCCTGGAGCGATCCGGTATCCAGTGGGGATTCTCAACAATCGGCGATCTCGTTGAAGCGTCCTCGCCCGAGGTCATCCACATCGTCACCCCGCCGCATACGCACTTCGAGCTGGCCTTGCAGGCTATCGAAGCGGGGTGCCATGTGCTGGTGGAAAAACCCATGTGCCTGAGCCTTGCCGAGGGGGAGCGGCTCTTTGAGCTCGCGCAGGAGAAGGGGGTGAAGCTCTGCGCCATGCACAACCACTACTTCGACCCGTGCATGCTCAGGTGCAGGGAGATGGCGGAGTCCGGGCGCATGGGAAGAATCGTGGGTGTGGAGAGCCACTACGGCCTGAACACGCGGATCGACGCCTTCAGGCGCTACCTCGCCCCGGGAGTGCTGCCGTGGATCTACGGCCTGCCCGGCGGGGCGTTCCACGACTTCATGCCCCATCCCCTGTACGTGATGCTGCCCTTCCTGGGGGAAATCGAGGATGTGCTGGTGGCCGAGATGTCTGCGGGCGAGCTGCCTGGGGGGATATCGGACGAGCTCAGGGTGCTCGTCAAGGGCATAAACGCCCTGGGGACCCTTTGCCTATCCTTTGCGGAAAAGCCGCCCCACCACTTCGTGAGGATCTACGGCACCGCGATGATGGCCCACGTGAACTTCGACACCATGACCGCCACCTTCCATCCTGTGAGCGGCCTTCCCAAGGCCGCCCAGAAGGCCGTCTACAACCTTTCCGAGGCCTGGCAGCTGGGCACGGGCACCTTAAGGAACGTCCGGGACTTCGCTACCGGCAGGCTGCGGCCGTACCAGGGCATGAAGACCCTGATCCACAGGTTCTACGACGCCGTGAAATCGGGCGGCGAGCCGCCGGTGTCCAGGGACGAGGCGCTGAGCGTGCTGGCCGTCATGGACAGGATATGGCCCCAGGTGAAGAACATCCGCCTAAGCTTCGAGACGCCCGTTCCGGCACAGAAGGGGCCGGGGCCGAGGGTGCTCGTTACGGGCGCTTCGGGCTTTCTGGGAACGCGCCTGGTCGAGATGCTCTGCGAGCGGGACTTCAAGGTGAGGGCGCTGGTGAGGAGGCTCTCGAACATCGAGCGGCTGAAGAGCCTGCCCGTGGAGATCGCTTACGGCGATGTAGGCCGCTTGGGAGACCTCGAGCCCGCCTTCGAGGGCGTAGATCTCGTGGTCCACGCGGCCGCGGATACGGCGGGCAGGGAGGAGGAGGGCGAGACCTCGACCATCCAGGGCACGCGCAACGTAATCGGCCTGTGCAGGAGCCATGGGATCAAAAGGCTCGTGTACATCAGCACGCTGAACGTCTACGGCACGGCCGGCTACGAGGCGGGCCGGGTGGTGGACGAGGATGCGCCGCTCGAGAGGAACCCTGAGCTGCGGGGGGCCTATACCCTGGCAAAGCTCGAGGCCGAAGGCCTGGTGCTTGAGGCCATGAAGGAGGGCGGGGTGCCCATCGTCTGCCTGAGGCCGGGCACCATCTTTGGCCCGGGCGGAGAGACCTTCACCCGGATGATGGGCTTTTCCCTGGCCGGCAGGGTGTTCGCGGTCATCGGGCCAGGGGACTTCGTGCTCCCGCTTGTCTTCATCGACAACCTCTGCGATGCAATCATCACCTCGCTCAAAAGCGACCGGGGAGACAACGGAGTGTTCAACCTGGTCGACCCGGACAGGCTCACCAAGCGCGAATACATGGAAAAGCTCGTCAGGAAGCTCAACCCCGGGGCACGGGTCGTTACCATACCCTACCCGGTGCTCGACGGTATCGTGCGGTTCCAGGAACTCATGATGCGGGCCCTGGAGAGAAAGCCGTTTCTGACCGCCTACCGCCTGAAGTCCTCGCAGAACAGGATCGTCTTCGATTCGTCGAAGTTCATGCGCACCTATGGCTGGAAGCCGCCCTTTACCCTGGAGGAGGGCTTGCAGGCGGTCCTGGAGCATGCACAGGCGCCCGCATGGCCGGCTGCGAGGACAATCGCCCGGGATGGGCAGGCTATAGCTGCTGCCCCGGGCAGGCTCGCCTCGGGGAGGGGTTGAAACGATGTGCGGCATATTCGGCGTCACCCATGCCGGCTTGAAGGACGGGCCCTGGCCTGAAGCGGTAGAGTCCATGGCGCACCGCGGGCCCGACGCGCACGGCTGCCACATGGACGACACGATATTCCTGGGGCACCGCAGGCTCAGCATCATCGACCTCGAGAGCGGAGACCAGCCCATCTACAATGAGGACAGGACGAAATGCATCGTCTGCAACGGCGAGATCTACAACTTCCTCGAGCTCAGGAGAGAGCTGATCGGCCTGGGCCACGTGTTTTCCACCCGCAGCGATACCGAAACCGTGCTCCATGCGTACGAGGAGTGGGGGGAGGCCTGCGTGGAGAAGCTCCGGGGCATGTTCGCCTTTGCCGTGTGGGATCTTCTCGAAAAAGAGCTCTTCCTGGCAAGGGACAGGTTCGGCATCAAGCCGCTCTTCTACGCCCGGCACAAGGGCCGGTTCTACTT
>JBASVF010000374.1:0-1525 GCA_049275795.1 Desulfomonilia bacterium | reverse complement strand
GTAAAGATGAGATCGAAGCCCTGTTTTCAGAAGGCAGATCATCCGTCGGGAGAAGGACGTCGCATTATGGTGTGGATTTCGCCAGGGCAGTGGCGAGCCTCGGCATCGATCGAGGGATCTCGGCCTTCCAGAGATTCGCCATAGTCAAGGGAAGGATAGGCATGGACTACAACACATCCGCGTCCTTTGGCCGGTTCGAGGTCCGATCGAGACCCGGCACGGATTTGCTGGAAGAGACTGATCGATGGCTCGATTCTTTCCGGGACGCTGCATCAAAGGATGATGCTCCTCACAGGTTCCGTTCGGCATTGAAGCGGCTAGAGTCTTCGATCTTCGATTTCTGCAGGTATGGCGGGGCTCCCCGTTTGACCGACATCCTCCGTTCCTTCGGGAACGCCGAGCGGGAACTCGCTGTAACTCGGGGAAGGGTTGGTCAGAACAAAATCTCGGTCAGACCCCTCTTCGGCCTTTCTCAAAAATGGCTGCAGGCCGCCGACGACCGATCCACAGAGTTCGAGCTGGCCCGGGCGCTGTCCGGGATATACGACCCGGAGAAAAACGAGCCTATAAGGGCTAATATCGAGCCGGTATCGAGCAACAGATGGAAAGACAATGATCGTTGTGACGTCTGGGACAGCGCGGCACTCCCGAGAAACCTGCTCTCGATCCTCGAGAGGCGCATGCTGGATGCAGCCAGGAAGGGCTGCACGAGGCTCCCCCTGGCTTCGCCCTCTTATGCGTCCTTGAACACCGTTTCAAAGTATATCGCAGGCGATGTCGATGATCGAAAGATCGAAGAACTCCTCTGGAGCATGGCGGCAATAAGCTACCGGGCACCGAGCGAGAGAAGGGTTTCACAACCTCTAAGAGATCAACCAGGTCACGAGTCCCGGCATATCGCCGTATTGCCCCGGCAGTATGCCGTATTGAAGCTCGTCTTCCTTCCCCGCCCGTTGAAAATCGGCGACGAAGAGATCTCCATCCGCCCCGAGACGGCGATAACATCGCTCCTGAGGGCGGGGAGAACAGGAGAGGCATGCGTAAAAGCAGCAAGACGTCTCAGGATGAGCGGATTGACTCCCATGTCGTGGCGTAAATGGGGTGGTGCTTTCATCGAGAAGGATTGGTCCGCGGGGGATGTGGATCCCCTTCGTCTTGGTTCGGCGCTCCTGTTCCCCGTTTCTCCTCGGGAGATCGACGTATTGGGGCACATGGTCTTGAGGACAGAGAAAAAACCCGGTGCCGACTGATATCGGCAGAAAGGATGGTTGTTATGACAATTGAATACGAAAAACTGGAAAGAGTTCCAAGGCTTCTGATGGAAGCACAGCTCAAGCCCCTCCAGGGCGCCCGGTTTCAGCCGACGGGGTTCCCGGATCTTGGGGCGGCAAGGTACACGGTCCCGGATGGGACCGAGATGCTGCTCGTCGAGTCGGCGCAATCAGTAGCGAACCGGATGGAGCTGGCATGCTGGGATGAAGCTGACGACGACCTCATCCCCCAACTGCGCGGACTCCCCTACATC
>JBASVF010000373.1:0-7887 GCA_049275795.1 Desulfomonilia bacterium | reverse complement strand
GTCCAGGGGGATTCCCAGCAGGTCCGATACCGAGCTGTTCGTCGAGTATTCCCTGTCCGCCTCGGTCTTGGCCTCCTTTTTTGCCGAGGAACTCTCCACGATCTGCACCAGCACGATGTCTCCCACCCTCCGGGCCCGAGCGTCACCGTACATGTCGGCAAACCTGGAATCCGGCGACCAGAGAGACCCGGGGGAATCGACCGTCTCCGCCGGCTCCTCGACGGGCAGAGCAAAGCTGTCCTCGCTCAGCCCCGGCAGCGTTTTCATGTGCGAACAGGCGCCGAGAGGGATGATCACGGCAAAAACGACGAGTATCAAACATGCCTTCATCGGTTCCTCCTAGAGCATGACCTCGACACGTGAAGCAGCAATAACGGTGCCAAATACCTGCCTGCCCGATCGCATGTTCTTTACCGGGATGCTCTCCCGGAGAGAGCCGTCCTTGAGCGCTACGCCCCGGTCCCTAACCACCAAGCCGCCGCAGCGGGCCTCGATGAACACCGGGTCTCCCCGGCTGACCAGCGGGGGCTGCTCGATGCCGGTCTTCAGGAACGGCCGGCCCGCCCGGACAGCGCTCCTGGCCTGCATGCCCAGGCAATCCTCGCTGCTCATGGCAAGGGGAGGATAAGCTGAGATATCCAGGCGCTTCATCTCCAGGTCTTCACTGCGGATGACGCTCCCCCGTTGGATACCTGTCCGTGCGACCGGGACCTCGGCCAACACCCTTACCTTGCCGCTCACCCGGCACGAGGCGGCTGAAGGTCCAGAGCCGGCGGTCAGGGTTGCCGAGGTGAGGCCCAGAAAGTCCTCCTGGGGGGAAAATTTTGCCTGGATGCGGTGCCGGTCTCTTTCGGGAACCCGGAAAGAGGAGGGGGTCTTCACGTCCTCGATCCTGACCTCTCCCATCCCCTTCCACGGGCAGCTCTCCATGAGAGCAGCCCGGAAGATCGACTCGATCTCTTTAGGGGAGAGCTCTGCCATCTTCTCGTACACCTGCACGCTCGCGGCGCCTTCCACGGTTGCCGGTCCCGGGTACTCCTTCGCGATCCTGTTCCGGACGAACTCTGCAGAAAGGGTGATCCCGAGCGAGCCCGAGGGGGTCTTCATGATGCGAATGGCGGATACCTCCCGGCTGTCCGCTCCCTCGACCCTCGCAATGTCTCCCACGCGGATGTGCTCTCCGGAGACAAAGGCCTTTTCGTGGAGGATCACCCGGCAGTCCTGCCCTGCCAGGGCGGGATCACCCTCGAGCAGGAAGATCAGGACAACAGCTGTCAGCAGCCTCTTCATACCAGCCTACCGGCTCAGTGAGGTCACGACCCCGAGCATGGTGTCCGCAGTCTTGATGGACTTCGAGTTGATCTCGTAGGCTCGCTGTCCCACGATCATGTTGATCATCTCCTCGATGGCGTCCACGTTGGACATCTCGAGGTACCCCTGGGCAATGGTCCCGAAGTTGTCGGTTCCGGGAATGCCCTCGATCGGGTCGCCCGAGGCCTCGGTGGGGATGAACGCGTTCATGCCCACGGCCTTGAGACCTGCCGGGTTGGTGAAGGTGTAGATCGGTATCTGCCCGGTGGCGATGACCAGATCATCGCTGGAGAGGCAGGTGATCTCGCCGTCTTTCGATATTACTATCGAGGCGGTTTCCTGGGGAATGGCGAAATCGGGCTGGAGCCTGTCTCCTCGGGAATTGACGATATATCCGTCACTGTCCGTCTTGAACGACCCGTCCCTGGTGTAGACCTCACGGTCATCGGAGATGAGCAGGAAGAACCCATCGCCCTCGATGGCCAGGTCGAGGTCGTTCTTGGTTTCCAGGTAATCGCCCTGGGTGAATATCTTCTCGACCGATACCGGGCTCGTGCCCATGCCGACCTGGATGCCGACCGGCACCGAGCCTCCCGCCGCTGTGGGAGCCCCGGCCTCCCGGTAGGTGGCGTAGAAGAGATCCTCGAAATTCGCCCTGCTCTTCTTGAATCCGGTCGTGTTGACATTGGCAAGGTTGTTAGCCATCACATCGATCATCATCTGCTGTGCATTCATGCCGGTCGCTGCCGACCACATCGCTCTGATCATGGTTCATTCCCCTTTCTCTAAGCAGTCGCACCCACGTCTTGCATCGACTTGGTGTACGAATCGCTCACGGATTTGATCACCTTCTGGAATGCCTCGTAGGCCCGCTGGGTAGTGATCAGGCCGACGGTCTCCAGGATGGGATCCACGTTCGCGGCTTCGATGCACCCCTGCCGGATAACGGGGGCATCCACCACTCCGGGCGCATATCCCTGCCTGACGGAAAAAAGCGTGCTTCCCTCCCGCACCAGGGCCTCCCCGTCTATGGCGACGACCTGGAGGACATCGACCTCCTCGCCGTCCACCATCACGGCCCCTCTGGAATCGATGGTCACCCGGCCGCCGCCCACGGCGATGTCACCGCCCTCTCCCTGTACCGGGTGCCCCTGGGGAGTCACCAGCAGCCCCTCAGGAGAGATCTGGAACGTGCCCGCCCGGGTATACCTGGGCCCGTCGTCTGTGTTGACCACGAAGAACCCTTCTCCCACGATGGCTACATCAAGGGGATTGCCGGTATCCCGGAACGGCCCCTGGGTGGTGTCGATGTACTGTCCACCCACCACGACATCCACCGGAACGGCGCGGTACTGGCCTGCCGCAAGGCCGGAGGCGTCGAGCACCTTCTGAAAACCCTCGAAGACCACCCGGTCTTTCTTGAACCCGGCGGCATTGAAGTTGGCAAGGTTGTTCGAAATGACCGCCAGCCTCTCCTCCATGGCGATCGCCCCAGCCGCGGCAGTGTACATTCCCTGGTCCATAGCCTCTCCTTTCAGCAATCTCCATTAGCAAGGGGGGTGCCATGGACCGGGACCCCGCTTCCGATGCGGTCTTCCGCAAAGGTGAGCGGGAAAATATTTCCTCCCCGGGAAGAGGACGGCCGGGTGATTGCAGGCTTGATTCCCTGTCCCGGGTAAATATCCTAAAGCTTATAATCCCCGTACCGATAATAAGGAAAAGGCAAGACCTTACTGCAAAGGAAGTGCGAAGGAGCATACATGGAGGTCAAGAGCATCTTCGTCAACCTTATTTTGAAGAGTTATGAACAGCAGGACTCTCCTTCCAGTCAAGGGGACAGCCACGAGATATCAGGGGAGAAGGCAAGTACTGATGCTGTCTCAATCTCGCCCCAGGCGAGCAGGCGACTTTTCGGGGAACTCATGGAGCACAGCCTGAAAAAAGGACTCAGCGAGGTATGTGCAGATGAAAGTTGACAACACCACGAATATCGAGGCGCTGAAGACATACGGCACCAGCGCGGCTGAACGTCCGCACCAGGGCCGTGAGGCCGGCGAAAAGAATCATGCAACCCTGTCGATCAAGGACAAGATCAACATTTCTCCGAAGGTAAGGATGTTCCAGGACATCAAGCAAGCGGTCAACGATGCGCCCGACATCAGGACTGATAAGGTCAATGAAGTCAGCAAGCAGATCGTATCCAAGACCTATAGCCCGGACTACAAGCTCATTGCAGACAAGCTACTGAGCAACAACATCAGCGCCAAGATCTGAGGCCTGGCCCGGGTCGACCAGCTCAACCGGCTCCAGGTGAAGCCCCTTGAGCGCGCCCCGCGCTATGCGGCACACGCGGAGCCCCCTGGAGAGCCCCAGCGGCAAACGCTCCGCTCCAGAGGGGCCGCGTTCACACAAATCCCCGCCATATGCTTCTGTGGGATTTCCCTGTAGCTCCTTACCTTCGAGGAGATCGAGCAGACGCACGTATGCCTCTGCTCCCAGGGCCTTGAGAGACTCCCGGCTTTCGGACGTATCCCGGAATTCCCTGATGCGCGCCAGGATGCCCTGGGGCCGCTCGGCGGGGAAAGGAGAATCCATCACCAGATAAACTCCCGAGAGGGACTCGCCTCCTTCCTGGAGGAAAGCATTCACCCGGGGCACGTTCACCACCACGACGGGCGAGCCCGGGTGTTCCTTGAGCAGCAGATTCAAGGCGGAAATCGTCGTTCCTTCCGAGTACGGCACATAGATGACCCCGGGATTTCTGTTCCTGGCCGTCTCGAGAGCACCGCCGATATCCGGGTTTTTACCGGAGATGATGCAGACATCGCTCACAGCGCCTCCCATCCGCACCATCTCCGACGAGAACACGCTCGCCAGCACGATGGAGCCCGGGGCATCCTCATCCAGAACGATCACGGCTTCCGTTGCCCCCAGGGTGTTCACGGCAAAGAGCGCAGCGGTTCGCGCCCGGTCTCTCAGGGACGAGCCGATCTGGACCGCGCATCCCTTGCCTTGATCCACGAGGCACCGGGCGCTGGTCACCAGGGTAACGAACATGCCCTCGGCGCCCAAGGATCCTCCCTGTTCACCCCATACCCGCTCAGAGCACAGGAGAGCTGGACCGGTTATCCGTTCTTTCAGGAAAAGCTCGGCCGCAGCCTCGGGAGAATCGATCGTGCCCGTGCCCGGGCCGGTGCTGAGAAGCTCGACTTTGCGCCCTGAGAGCGTGCCTTTCCGGGAATGGGCATCCAGGATGCCCTCTCGTATGAGTGCGCCCTCATGCTCTTGGCCCCACGACTCGTCAATGTACAGGTGAATCTCGAGGGGATCCTCACCCGCCTCGGCCCCGCCGGCCTGCCCGCCCCGCTCCCGGGAGCATCCCGGCAGCACCGGCGAGCCCAGGAACACGGCGATAATCGTGTATGCGATCAATCTCCTGAATTCCACTATCGATTGGCTCCCTGAATTGCTCGATTCATTGCTCACTATACCTGGAATGGATTGGTATATACCACCGATGTGTGGTATTGAAGCAACCGGTAATTATCCGGCCTCGAGCACGAAAGGAGAGCAAGCCTTGCCCTGTATTACGGTTTTGAGCAAGTCCTACGACACCGATCTCGTGATCTTCGACAAGGACGGTACCCTCCTGGATTTCGAGAAGAGCTGGGTCGGCATCATCAGGGATCTCATCGCGGACCTGGGGTCGCACGTCCCGATGTCTCCGGCACTCAAGGAGAGGATCGAAAACGCCCTGGGCGTCTCCGTGGACTACGCCCGAATCGACGGGAACGGCCTGCTTGCCATGGGCACCTTCTTGGAGTGTAATGCGCTGCTCACCTACTGCCTGTACCGGGAAGGCCTCCGGTGGGACAGGGCCCAAAAGATCGTGGAGGCCACGGGCAGAAAGGCCTTCGGTCCAGAGTCCCGCAGGAAGCACATCCAGGCGGCGCCCGGGGCCCTCGAGCTCCTGGAGACGCTCAAGTCCCGGGGCATTCCCGCCGCGGTCGCAACCAATGACAGGAAGGACGACGCCATTCTCGACATGGAGCTCATCGGAGCTCTGCCCTACATAGAGCTGGTCATCGGGGCCGACAGCGTGGAAAACTCCAAGCCCGCCCCCGACATGGTGGAGCGGATATGCTCGCTCCTGGGGAAAGACCCTGCTCGGGCGGTGCTGATCGGGGACACGGTCATGGATGCGATGCTGGGAAAGAACGCAGGGGTCATGCTCACCGTCGGGGTGAAAGGCATCGTAGCCCCCGAGGAGCTTGCCCGGCACATGGACGTGGTGGTCTCGAGCCTCGAGGAAATCTCCTGAGCCCTGAAGGCGTACCCCCAAATCCCGTGCACAAGGTTCGCTGCATCTTCTTCACCACGCGGCGCCGGGCTCTCCAAGGAGCTGACCGCACGGGGTGCATGCCTTCTCCGCCCGCTATGCCCTCAAGGGCCCCCATGTTACGGGGCGAATGCGGGAAATCGCGCCATCAGCGCCGCCCATGAGTTTGTTGACTCACCGGGTGAAATCTTCTATATAGGCCTTCGACTTGACTGAAGGGCAGGAGCAGATGATTTTGGAAGATCGTAATCGCCTGGTTAAACAGCGAATCGATAAATTCGATGAAATGAAGAGGGACATGGGTGTCGCCCATTTCCCCAACACCTATAAAAAAGATACCGACATTTCGACCTTTATGGAGGCATACCTGGACAAGAGCCAGGAGGAGCTGAGCGAGATCGAGACGGTCCACCGCATGGCCGGGCGCATCATGGCCATGCGGACCTTCGGCAAGGCATCGTTCATCCACTTCCAGGACTCCACCGGCAGGCTCCAGGCCTTCTTCGAGAAGACCAGGCTCGGGGATGGGGCCTATGCGCTCTTCAAGAAGCTCGACATCGGCGACATCATCGGGCTGTGGGGCACGCCGGTCAAGACCCGCACCGGCGAGCTCAGCCTCTACGTCCAGGGCTTCGAGCTCCTGACCAAGTCGTTCCAGCCGCTGCCGGAGAAATGGCACGGCCTGAAGGACGTGGAGATCCGCTACCGTCAGCGCTACGTGGACCTCATCGTCTCCCCCGAGTCGAGGCAGACCTTTATCACCAGGACGAGGATCATCAGCGCACTGAGGGCCTACATGGACTCCCACGGATTCCTGGAGGTGGAAACCCCCATGATGCAGGCCATCGCGGGCGGCGCCACGGCCAAGCCCTTTCTTACGCACCACAACGCGCTGGACATGGACCTCTACTTGAGGATCGCGCCCGAGCTCTACCTCAAGCGGCTCCTGGTGGGAGGCTTCGAGCGGGTATATGAGATCAACCGCAATTTCCGCAACGAGGGGCTCTCCACCCGGCACAACCCCGAGTTCACCATGATGGAGTTCTACCAGGCCTATGCCGACTATACAGACCTCATGAGGTTCACAGAAGACATGATCTCCACCGTCGCCAGGCAGGTCCTGGGCAAAGAAGTGGTCACCTACCAGGGGATGGAGATCGATCTCCGTGCGCCTTGGAAGCGCTACACCCTCAAAGACGCCGCAATCGAGGTGGGTGGTGTCCCCCGCGAGGTGTTCGAAGACCGGGCCCGGGCCTTGGCGTTCTGCAGGGAAAGGGGCATGGACCTGGAGGGTGACGAGTCACTGGGAGAGCTTCAGCTCGCCCTCTTCGAGGAGACCACGGAAGAGAAACTCATCCAGCCGACGTTCATCACCTCGTACCCCACCGAGGTCTCGCCGCTGTCCCGCAAAAACACGGAGAATCCCGCCCTGGTGGACCGTTTCGAGCTCTACATTGCCGGCAGGGAGCTCGCCAACGCCTTCAGCGAGCTGAACGATCCCTTTGACCAGCGCGAGCGTTTCATGGAACAGCTCAAAAAGAAAGAAGGTCCCTCCGAGATGGACGAAGACTACATCCGGGCCCTCGAGTACGGGATGCCGCCTGCCGCCGGTGAGGGGATCGGCATCGACAGGCTCGTCATGATCCTGACCGACAGTCCTTCCATCCGGGATGTCATCCTGTTTCCCCTGCTTCGCAAAGGAGAGGTATCCTGAGGTTTGAATTACTCGTTGCCAAAAGGTATCTGAGGGCGAAAAAGAGCCAGCGGTTCATCAGCTTCACCTCCGGGCTCTCGGTGTTCGGCATCGCCATCGGTGTGATGGCCCTCATTGTCGTGCTCTCGGTCATGAACGGCTTTGAGGAGGACATCAAGACCAAGATCCTGGGCACCCAGTCGCACATCGTGATATCCACCTACCAGGGAGGCATCCCGCAGCCGCGCGAGGTCGAGGAAGCGGTCGCAAAAGACCCTGAGGTCCTCGGCGCCGCACCCTTCATCCTTTCACAGGGGCTGATCTCAGCACCCGGGGGGGTCTCCGGGGTGGTCATCCGGGGCATCGAGCCTAAGAGCGCGACAAAGGTGATCCGGCTCAAAGAAATCATCGTGCAGGGTGATTTTACGAACCTCAACGAGACCGGGATCCTGCTGGGCTCCGAGCTTGCGCTCCGTTCAGGGGTTTCGGTGGGCGACGCCGTGACCGTGATCTCCCCGACCGGCTCCATCACGCCGCTCGGCAT
>JBASVF010000372.1:0-2823 GCA_049275795.1 Desulfomonilia bacterium | reverse complement strand
ACTGCAGGAACGAGGAGCCCGAGCGGTGCGCCTGGCGTATCGCCGGGCACATCCGTGAAACCTGGGGCAAGCCCAGGATCGGGCTCATCGGGCTCAATCCGGCCATGGCCGAGATGCTGGTGAAGGCTTTCGGCACGGACCACGTGCAGATAACCGACCTCGACCGCAAGAACATCGGCACGCAGAGGTACCAGGTCGAGATCTGGGACGGGCGAACCCGGACCGAGGAGCTTATCGAGCGCTCGGACGTGGTACTGGCAACCGGCACCACGCTGGGTAACGGGTCCTTCGACCTGATCTGGGAGCTGCTGGAAAAGTATCGGAAGCCGTACCTCTTTTACGGGGTGACCATCGCCGGGATCAGCGGGCTCATGGGGATCGATCGGATCTGCCCCTTTGCCACCTGAAATCTCCTCCGGCATGGGAAGAATAGAGCAAAGGAACAGGCGTATGAAAAAAATCAGAGTGGAAGACGCGGTAGGGACCGTGCTGGCGCACGACATGACACGGATCATCCCGGGCAGCTTCAAGGGTGTGGGATTCAAGAAGGGGCACATCATCCGGGAGGAAGACATCCCAGAGCTGTTCAAGATCGGCAAGAAGCACCTTTTTGTCCTGGAGCTCTCCCGGAACCAGATGCACGAAGACGACGCGGCGCTTCGCATCGCGGAGCTGATCTGTGGCGATAACCTCAGGTGGACCGAGCCCCACGAGGGGAAGACGAAGATCATTTCCACCATCGACGGGCTCTTCGAGCTCGACGTAGATGCGCTGCTTGGCATCAACTCGTCGGGCGATATCATCGTCTCGACCCTCAAGACGCACTTTCCCTGCACAAAGGGGCAGGTCGTCGCCAGTACCCGGATCATTCCGTTGATTATCGAGCGCGAGAGGATCGAGAGGCTGGCGGACACATCCTGCGCAGGCGGTCCGGTGCTCAAGGTCCTGCCCTACACCAGGCGGATGGTCGGCCTGGTCGTGACCGGCTCCGAGGTATTCGAGGGGCTCGTGACCGACGAGTCCGACCGGTTCATCGTCTCCAAGCTCGGCGACTACGGAGCGAGGCTGGTCCGCAAGATCGTGACGCCAGACGATTCCGCCCGGATCGCAGAAGCGGTGCGCGAGCTGTACGACGAGGGCTGCGAGGTCATCATCACCAGCGGTGGACTCTCAGTCGATCCCGACGACGTGACCCGCGAAGGGGTGCGGACCGCGGGCGCCGAGATCGTCTCCTACGGCAGTCCCGTGCTGCCCGGCGCCATGTTCCTCAACGCCCGGCTGGGCGATGTGCCTATTGTGGGATTGCCGGCCTGCGTATTCTTCAGCCCCCGGACGATCTACGACCTGATGTTACCCCGCGTGCTGGCTGATCTGCCGCCGACCGCAGCCGAGATCGCTGCAATGGGCCACGGCGGTTTGTGTATGGAGTGCGAGGTGTGCCACTTCCCGGTCTGCCCCTTCGGCAGGTGAGGAAGATACACAAGAGGCCGTTTTATGCCGGTCACGAACGATAGGACATCCGCAGCAGGGCATGGCGCCGGTATGATGGGGCTGTGCGGGTGCATGGGCTTCCTGGGCGGCGGCGTGGTCACCCTGGTGGGCGCGGGCGGCAAGACCACGCTCATGTTCCGGCTCGCGCGGGAGCTCTCCGCAAACGACGGGCCGGTGCTCACGACCACCACTACGAAGATCTACCGCCCCGGTCCGGAAGAGTCTCCGCATGTGATCGTCTCGGCCTCGGCTGGCGAGGTGCTCGCCCGGTCCAGGCGCGTGCTCGACCACGAGGCGCACCTCACCGCAGGGGCGGGCTTTCTCGAGGAGCAGGGCAAACTCACCGGGTTTGCCCCTGAGGGCATCCGGCGTTTCTGTGAGGCCGGGCTCTTCCGGTGGGTCCTGGTGGAGGCCGACGGGGCCGCGCACCGGCCCCTCAAGGCGCCGGCGGAGTACGAGCCGGTGATTCCCGGCTGCACCCGGTGGCTCATTGTGATGGTCGGGCTCGACGCCATAGGCAGGCCGCTTGACGAGAGGTGGGTGTTCCGTCCGGAGCGGTACTCCCGGATCACCGGGCTGGCCATGGGGGACTGGGTGACCGGGGAGTCCGTGGCCCGGGCGATCCTCCACGAGCAGGGGCTCATGAAGGGATGCCCGGACGGGGCGCTCAGGTACGTGTTCTTCAACAAGGCCGAGAGCCCGGAGGCCAGGCACGCGGGGCGTGACATCACCCGGGCGCTGCAAGGCCGGGCCCGCGGGAGGCTCCATGCCGTGTTCATCGGCTCGGCCCGGGGGGACGCCCGGGAGATCGAGCGCATCGATCTCTTGTGAAGGGGAATTGCAAGAGAACAGCGAGGTGAAGCTATGCCAGCGACAACGAGAAGAACGCTCGGCCGGGTTTCGCCCCTGTGCATGGGGGCAGTCTTGCTGCGGCCCTCATGGCTGCGGATGCCGCGCCGTGGGGGATCGCACGAGCGAAGCAGGCGGACGACGGCTCCATCGTGCAGGCCGTTGAGTTCAACTCCCACGCGGTCTGCGCCCATGTGGCCCGCTACCAGGGGTAGTGCGTGGATCAGGGTACTCAATGGCGGGTGAGACGTATTATACGGTATAATAGCAACCGGAAGAACAGCACGGAGGAAACGGAATGATAGACAAGGCGCAAGAGTGGATCCGGAGCGGGAAAGAGGTGGCCCTGGCTACGGTGATAGCGACGTGGGGCTCGTCCCCGCGGCCGGTGGGCAGCCAGATGGTGATCGACCAGGATGGGCGGTTCGAGGGCTCGGTCTCCGGGGGCTGCGTGGAGGGGGCGGTCGTAGAGGAGGCCATGGA
>JBASVF010000371.1:0-22907 GCA_049275795.1 Desulfomonilia bacterium | reverse complement strand
GCCATGGAGAGGCTGCTGTCCCAGTTGCAGTCTCAGCAGTCCTGGCTGATGAACCAGATCAGCTTCATGATCGGCGGCTAAACGATCGAAGCGAAGACGCGCCCATACCACATCGGAACAGTTCTGTTCGGTTGTGTCTTACGCCCGGATCATTCTCCGCCCAGGCAGGCTGAAGGAGGAATCTTATATGATTTGCCTCCGACGGTGAGGACAATATCGCCGTGTTCGTCCTCTTCCATCATGAGAGCCAGCTGGTAGTAGGCGGCCCGGGTAAACCGTACCTTCATGCCGTCGGGCAGCAGGCAGTACATGACGTTGTCCTTTCCGATGGAAAGGGTGTTGGGATCGAGCTTGTGGATATCGCCCGTGTTGAGGAGCGTGAGCAGCTCGGTGTCCTGATCGCCCCGGATCGAAGCCACCACGAAGGGCGTGTCCTCCACCTCCACGTAGCATATCTCGGATTGCAGAATGATCCGGTACCTGCCCTGGTCATCCTTCTCGAGGGCGTTACAGAAGGCCAGGAGAACGACCGGGTTGACGATCTCACGGTCTTCGTAGAACCATTTGCCTTCCTTGTCGATACGGATCCTGCACGAATCGGTCACGTCCCGGAGCCCGCTGTAATCCATTAACCACTTCCCCCATCTTTGGCTTTTCTGTATTAAATAACCTGCGACCGAGGGCATCTCAAGAACAAAAGTGCTCCCATGCCGTGTTGATTCCTTGATCAGGCTGTGTTAGTCTGGCTTCCAGTTTCCCCAAATTTGTTCGGTGCAAGGGGATGTTATGGCAAGAGGCGATAAGCAGGAAATGATCATTGACGCAGCCCTCGAGGTGTTCCGGGACAAGGGCTACGCCAACGCGCGGATGGCCGATATCGCCCGGAGGGCCGGGGTGTCCTATGGGCTGGTATACCACTACTTCGGAAGCAAGGAGGTCCTGTTCAATCTCATCGTCGAGTCGTGGTGGAACGACCTCTACTCGATGCTGGAAGCGGAAAAGGCTTCCGATGGCGATTTCCGAGACAAGCTCGTCCACATCCTCGAGTTCTTCCTGAACACCTACATCAAAAAACCCAACCTCATCTCCATCTTTGTAAGCGAGGTGTGCAGGAGTTCGGTGTACCACACCGAGGAAGGGCTCGCCAGGTTTCTCAAGTTTTTCAGCCTGTGCGAGGAGATCATGCTCGAAGGGCAAAAGCAGGGGGTCCTCAAGAAGGAGGTCCCTCCCCACCACCTCACCTATATTTTCTACGGGGCCATCGAGACCTTCATCTCGGTCATGGTCCTCGGCAGGGAGCCCCTCACCAGGAAGCGACAGGACCGGGCTGTAAAGGCTGTCATGGAGGTCTTCATGAACGGGGCCGGGACGGCGGCGCAGTCCTAGACGGTCCCTACGCCCCCGGTGTTTGGCCCGAGCTCAACTCTTGCCTGCAAATATCCGAATTGAAGGGAACAAGGGGGATCATACAGGGTTCCAATCGTTGTTCAGGGAGGATTATGGGCTTGCCCGGGTGGAATAAATGCAATGGCATGGTGAGGGTTGCACGCAGACTTGCAGCTGTCCTGGCAGCCGTCCTGTGCTCGGCTGTGGCGGCGCATCCATACGCGACCCACACGGTGGGAGAGGGTGACTCGCTTATGCGGATCGCAGAGCGATACCTTCCCTATACCGCCTCCTATACAAGGAGCGAGCTCGTCTCCCATATCCGGGAGCTCAACGCCCTGGGCTCGGGCGGCATATCGATCGGCCAGGATCTTGTTATCCCCGTAATCCGCAGTGAGCCCCTCAAGCCGAGCACCGTAGCCAAGACGAGAGACTTTGCCGCCAGGGGCATCTACGTAAACCAGAAAAACGCCGGCGCACGCACCGTGTTCGCTCTGGCCGAGCGGCTCAAGGCCGCGGGCGCCAACACCGTGGTGTTCGACGCCAAGGAGGTGCACGGAGTCCCGGCATACCGGAGCGCAGTGCCCGCCACCGTCATGCCGGCCGTGCACGACGGTCATTCCATCCAGGAGATAGCAAAGCTCATCGAGGGGCTGCACGCCGTTGATGTACACGTGGTGGCCCGGGTCTGCGTCTTTCGCGACATGCTCATGTCGTCGAAGATGCAGGACTGGAGGTACGGCCACGAATGGGTCGACCCCGCCAATGCCGAGGTGCAGGCCTACAATCTCGAGCTCATCCGCGAGCTTGCAGGCCTCGGCGTGGACGAGATCCAGCTCGACTACTTCCGGTACCCCGCAGACGGCAGGACCGACACGGGCGTGCCGGGCAAGGAACGAAGCGACATCCTCACGGAATATCTCGCACGGATCCACGACCTCACCTCCTCGCACCGGGTGCTGCTCTCCCTCGACCTGTTCGGGATCGTAAGCTGGCAGAGGAGCGCCGACATCAGGGTCCTGGGGCAGGATGTACGCAAGATGGCGGACCATCTCGACGTGATCTCGCCCATGCTCTACCCCTCGCATTTCGGGAAGGACTTCGACGGCATCGCCAACCCGGCCGACGAGCCCTACTACTTCGTGAAAGAGGGGGTGACGAGGCTCAAAAGCATCGTAGGCGACAGGGCGGCGGTCAGGCCCTGGCTACAGTCGTTTCCCTTGAGGATCACCAGGGGCTATGATGCCGGATACATCAGGGCGCAAATCGATGCGGCCCGCGATGCAGGATCGACTGGCTGGCTCCTGTGGAGCCCGGGAAATCGCTATGACGAGGCGTTTGCCGCGCTGGAAGCCCTGCACGCCGAGACCCTGGCCGCAGGTGAGGCCGCCGTGGATCACGGTAACGGCCTAGTAACGGATATCGGCCCCACGATATTGGAAGATGGCGGAAGCGCACAGGAATCGAACCTGCCCAGGACGCTCGACGCGCCCCACACCGGATTTGAAGTCCGGGGGACCCACCAGGACCCGACCGCTTCCACCGGAGATACATAGCATGGGTTTCTATCAGGAATCAAATCCCTTGTGCATGTCATGACCAAGCGCCTGATCATCTGCCTTTCCATATCCATCCTGGTGCACGTCCTGGTCCTGGCCCAGCCCTGGAACCTGATGGCCCCGCCGGCTGCTGGAGAGAGCGAAGACGAGGCGATCCCGGTTGAGCTCGTGGAGGACGCACAGCCCCGGGAATCGACCCCGGCTCCTGAAGAAGAAGAGCCGCTGCTTCCGACGATCGTACCCGAGGGCGTGAGCTTCGAGGTACAGGGCGAGGTGAGCGCCGATTACCTGGAGCTGCTCAAGGCAAGGATATTCAACGCGTGGGAATACCCGCAGGAAGCCATCGATGCAGGCGCTGACGGGATCGTGAGGCTCAGGTTCGTGCTCGACTCCCTGGGCGTGGTGACCGAGATTGGCGTGCTTTCGGGCTCCGGCAACCACAGCCTGGATTCCGCGGCCGTGGCCGCCGTGCTCGAGGCCGGGCCGTTCGGCCCCTTCACCGAAGAGATCTCACAGGAGACGCTCACGATCACGGGCACCTTCCACTACGTCCTGGACTGATCCACCGTGTGCGAGAACCCAACGTCCTAGAGAGCCACACAGCGGTTGGATGTGAGCTGATCCCCTGCATGCGATGATCTAACGTGATCTCAGTGAGAAGGCCTTTTGTAAGCAGCCTGATTCACCCGTGTGTGTTGACCCAACCTCGAGCCCCCCATTGCGCCCGGCCTCCTGTCGATACGTGGTTCATGGAACGAACAACTCGCTTCCGACAGCCCTGATCGCGGCCCGGCATCTCCAGAGCGCCCGGGAGCTGGGCGCAGTCAGGGCAGAGCCGGCGCTCGAGGCCGTGAAGGAGACCGGGTCGCTGGTGGTGGGCCTGCTCGAAGGGCTCGGCGAAACCATCGATTCTAACGCCTGAGACTTTCCTCCCCCCTGATTCATTGCATCTTGCATATATTTTGCCGCGGTATTATGAAAAGTTTCATGCGTTTTCTCCTGACCAATGACGACGGCATTTATGCCCAGGGCCTTTTTTCCATCAAGCAGGCCCTGGAGGAGATCGGCGAGGTAGTGGTCATCGCCCCGGTGACCGAGCAGTCCGCGGTGGGGCACACCATCACGCTGGCCGACCCGCTGAAGGTGATCCCCATCCACCGGAGCGGCGGCTTCTACGGCTACGGCATCACCGGCTCTCCGGCCGACTGCGTGAAGCTGGGCATCTCCTGCATCATGGACTCCCCTCCCGACATCGTGGTCTCTGGGATCAACCGCGGCGAGAACGTGGGCATCAACGTGCTCTACTCGGGCACGGTCTCCGCCGCCACAGAGGCGCTGATCCTCGGGCACACGGGCGTGGCCCTGTCCGTGGACAACTACCTTCAGCCCGACTACCGGGCGGCCAGCGTATTCGGCGCCAGGCTGGCATCCACACTCGCCTCGCTCAAAGATCGTCCGCCGCTGGCCCTGAACGTAAACTGCCCCTCGTGCCCGATCCACGAGGTAAAGGGCGTGCGCATCACCCGGCAGGGCGAGTCGAGGATCGTGGACAGGTTCGTCAAGCGAGAGAGCCCCCGCGGCACCGTGTACTACTG
Organism: Desulfomonilia bacterium; assembly: GCA_049275795.1. Lineage (GTDB taxonomy): Bacteria > Desulfobacterota > Desulfomonilia > UBA1062 > UBA1062 > Phosphitivorax. The sequence continues at coordinate 18,367 of JBASVF010000371.1, read as the reverse complement.
GCAGGCCGGGCTCACCCATGTCGTCGACGAGGGCGAAGACACGGATGCGGTGTGCCTGAAAAAGAAGATGATCTCGATTACCCCTATTCATTACCGGCTGGGGTATCAGGTCCAGGACGGCGAGCTCGAGGGCATAGACCTGGAGGGACTGCTCCGTGGCATATGAGGACCTCGAGGCCAGGATCGGGTACGTCTTTCAGGACAAGGACCTCCTCAGGGAGGCCCTGACCCACTCCACCTATGTCAACGAGCACCGGGACGAACAGCTCCAGGACAACCAGAGACTCGAGTTCCTGGGCGATTCCATCGTGAATGCCGCGATCACGGCCCGGCTGTTCGTCGGGCTCCTGGACGAGCGCGAGGGCACCCTGACCAAGAAGCGGGCCGAGCTCATCAACGAAGCCGCGCTCTCGAAGATCGCCCGGCACCTCACCCTCGGGGAGTACCTGCTCCTGGGCAGGGGCGAGGAGATGGACCAGGGCAGGGAAAAGGCCTCCATCCTGGCTGACGCCTACGAGGCGCTCATCGGCGCCGTCTTCCTGGACGGCTCCTTCGACGAGGCCTCCCGCGCTGTGGTACGGCATTTCAGCGAGGTCCTGGGGCCGATCGAGAAGGTGGCCATAACCGACTACAAGAGCCTGCTGCTCGAGATCTGCCAGTCGCGGTTCAAGAGCCTGCCCCGCGTCGTAGTGATCGACGAGGTGGGGCCCGAGCACGACAAGGAGTTCGTGGTCCGGGTCGAGCTCCAGGGAAGGGAAGTGGGCCGGGGAAGGGGGCGGAACAAGAAACAGGCCGCGCAGACGGCATGCAAGGAGGCTCTGAAATCCCTGGATTATCCCCTGTCGTAATTCCCGTGTTCGTGTCGCACCTGGGGTGCACCCACCGGTGCGTGTTCTGCGACCAGACGCAGTTCTCCCCGCCGATAGGGCCCGAGCGCATTGTCGGCCTTGTCTCGGACTTTCTCGCCGGGTGCAGGAGGCCGGGCGAGCGGAGGCGCATCCTGGCCTTTTACGGGGGGGCCTTCACCGGGATCGAGCCTCCTCTGCTCGAGCGATATCTCCACGAGGCGCGCAGGCTCGTGGATGAGGGGGTCATCCACGGCGTCAAGGCCTCAACCCGGCCCGACATGATCACGGAGGAGGTGCTGGAGAGGTGCCGCGAGGCGGGGTTCGTGGAACTGGAGATCGGGGCCCAGTCCATGGACGATGAGGTGCTGCGGGAAAGCCGAAGGGGGCACGGGACTTCCGACGTCGCCCGGGCCGCCCGGCTCGTGCGGAGCAGGGGATTGAAGCTCGGCATCCAGCTCATGCCCGGCCTTCCCGGTGAAGACCGCCGGAGCTTCGTGCACACGGTCGAGCAGGTCGTACGCCTGAAGCCGGACAACGTGCGGCTGTATCCCGCCGTGGTGCTCGAGGGCACCGCCCTCGAGCAGAGGCACCGCCGCGGCGAGTACGCGCCCCTTGATCTCGACGAGGCCATCCTGCGGTGCCTGTACGGATACGCCGCCTTTACCGGGGCCGGCTGCCGGGTGCTCAGGATGGGCCTTCCTTCCTCGGAAAACCTCGCGGTGGCGGCGGGTCCATTCCACCCGTGCTTCGGTTTTCTCGTCAAGGCCCGGGGATACCGCATCATGGCATCCGTCCTGGGGCAGCGGTTCGGCACGGGCCTGCACCTGGAGGTAAATCCCGGGAGCGTGCCCGAGCTGCTGGGATTCAAGGGTGAAAACATCCATGAATTGGGCTTTTCTTACAGTTTTGATCCACGGTTGCCGAGGGATTATATGCAGGTGAGGGGAGCCTCAGAAAGAGGTTGTCTCCAACTGAAGGACATTATAGAGTATATTTTATGAACGCCCCTATCGTAGATGCCAGGTCCCTACCGGTCCTGCCGGAGCTGGCGGACCGTGTCATCCGAATGGCCTTGGAGGACGACATGTCCATGGCCAGGGTGGCGGGCCTCATCGAAAAGGACCAGGCCCTTACGGCCCGGATACTCTCCCTGGCCAACTCGAGCTACTACCGGCGATCGCGGAGCATCTACACGGTGCGCGACGCCGTGGTGGTGATCGGTTTCGACGCGGTCAGAACCGTGGCGCTCGGGGTGTCCGTGCTCGGCATGTTCCCCGCGGCAGGGAGCGAGAACCTCGACATCCGGGCGTTCTGGCGGCACTCAATGGCATGCGCGCTCTTTGCCCAGGCCATGATGGAGGCCTCTGACGAGCGCTGCGCGGCAAAGGCGTTCTGTGCTGGACTGTTCCACGATATCGGCAAGCTCGTCCTGGACCGGAGCCTGCCCGAAGATTACGCCCGGGTGCTCCAGGAAGCCTCGAGCGGGACCAGGCCGCTGTACGAGGTGGAAAAAGAGGTGCTGGGTGCAACCCACGCCGAGGTGGGCCGCGAGGTGCTCGCCCACTGGAACCTGCCCCGCCTCTACGGGGAGGTCGTATGGTCGCACCATGCGCCGGTGCGCATACTGGACGACGAGCAGTACAAGATCTCCGGCATCGTGCACATCGCCAACATCCTGGCGCACATGACTTCCCAGGGCGCCTCCGGGAACCGCTACCCCCAGAAGCTGACGAATCCGCTCCTGAAGAGGTACGGGCTCGGCGCGGACACCATGGAGTCGCTCATGGAAAAGGTCCCCCGGCAGATTGACGCCATCTGCAGGGAGATCGGGGTGGGCGCGCCCTCGGACGGGCTTTTCGGCATCATCAACAGCTCGAACACGAGGCTTGCCGAGACCTCGCTCAAGCTCAGGCAGGCTCTGGATACCGCACGGAAGGCCAGGCGATCTGCAGATATCCTCATCGCGCTCCTGGGCGACCTCAACGCGTGCACGAGAGTGTCCGACGCCCTGGAGAAGGCGTCGACGAGGCTCATGGATGCGGGCCTTATACGGAGCTTCCTGGGCGGGGTCCAGACGGGCGGGTTCAACCTGGTGTACGAGGTCACCCCGGAGCGAAGCCCGCGGTTCGTCCGGGTGGGCGACGAGGAGCTCAGGTCGATGATCCTCTCCTGCAGGTCCCTGACCGGGATGACGCTCTCCACCGGCGTGTTCGTGTATTTCGAGCCGGAAAGCGATGCGATCGGTGAGGACCAGACCTTCCTTTCCGGGGTCATAGGGGCCATTTCGTCGACACTCAGACGTATCCAGATGGAGAGCACCATGATCGAAGGAGAGAGCACCCTCAGGAGCGCCCTGCAGAGCGCTTCCGAAGACAAGCAGAAAGCCGAGGAGGCGCTTCGCCTCAACCAGGAGCTCATGGACTCCTCCTCGTACGGCCTGTGCCTGGTGGACCAGGACAACCGGGTGAGGCTCGAGAACGAGAGCTCCCGCGCGATCCGCAGGTCCCTGGATATCTCCGGGGACGAGATCCTCGATATCCTCAAGCGCGACTCCCGCCCCGAGTGCCGGGAGCTCGCTGAGGCCGTCGAATCCAGGCGTGAGGCCGGCATTCTCTGGCACCATCACGACCGGTCCTTCCGGGTCGAGGCAAAGACTGTGAAGGTGGGCGGCTGGCTCATCGTCATGTTCTGCGACATCACCGAGGCCATGGAGGACCAGCGCAAGAAGGTGGCCTATGCCCGCATGTCCATGGTGGGGAACCTGGCCGCGTCCATGGCGCACAACATGAAGAGCCCTCTGGGCGCCATACACGGGTTCGGCACCATAATCAAGGACGACTTGAACCAGGGTAGGATCCAGGTGCTGAGAGAAGGCAGAGAGGACGAGGACTTCAGGGACATGATCCTCAACATCATCACCGCCTCCGAGAACCTCCTCAAGATCGTCAACCAGCTGCTGACGTTCACCCGGAAGTGGGAAAGCCCCGAGGACCGGATCGACATTGAAGGGTTCGTTGAGGACCTGTTCCAGATCGTCTCTGCTCAGGCGAACTCAGCAGGGGTGAGACTCGACCGGGAGATTGGGGTTAGCGAGATCCGCACCAAGGCGGACGCCCTCGAGCAGGTGTTGATCAACATCCTGATCAACGCCATCAAGGCTTCTTCCCCTGGCTCCGAGGTCAAGCTGAAGGTTTCGCGCCGGGATACAGGTGTCGAGTTTTCCGTGGTCGATACGGGTATCGGCATGGATCAGGACCAGCTGGACAGGATCTTCGACCCGCTCTTCACGGCGTGGCCGGTCAAGACCGGGATGGGCCTCGGTCTTTCCCTGGCAAAGGATATCGTGAACTCAATGGGCGGGCGCATCGATGTCGTGTCCTCGCCCGGAGAGGGCTCGACGTTCTCGGTGTGGATACCGGAAGGTAAGGCATGAGCATGACGAGAAAGATCTTGGTGGTCGAAGACGACCCGGTTTTCAGGAACTATCTCCACCAGGTGCTCAAGTATGACTTCGACGTGGTCACGGTGCCCGGACCCCTGGAGGCCCTGGAGGCCCTCAGGCGGGAATCCTTCGCCCTGATGATCACCGACCTGAGGATGCCCGACATGGACGGCAGGACCCTGGTGGAAAAGGCACGTGCCGAGATCGACCCCAACCTCATGGTGATCGTTATTACCGCCTTCGAGGATGACTGGCCCGTGGACATCGCCATGTCTTCCGACGTTTTCCGGTACCTGCGCAAGGGCGCTTTCCTTCCCAGCGAGCTCAAGCAGAACGTGTCCAAGGCGCTCGAGGTGCACGGCTCCATCGTGTCGCTCGAGCAGTACAAGCGGCGGGCGGACATATCCGAGACCCTTTACCGGGACGTGTTCGACAAGTCCGCCGATGCCCTGTTCATCACCGACATCACGCTCAAGCCCATCGCCGTCAACAGGCGGTTCACCGAGCTCAGCGGATACAGTCTCGATGACCTGAAGGACAAGGCCCTCTTCGACCTCATCGAGGAGCGGGACCGGCAGCAGGCCGTTCAAGCTTTCAATGCACAGATCGCGGGCAGGCCTCCGGGCACGATCAGGCTGCACTTCATCAGGAAAGACGGGAGCACCAGCTGCATCAAGGTGTGGGCGCGGGTCGTCCGGGGGCTCGAGAACTTGTCGAGCGCCGTGTTCTGCATGGCCAGAGAAGACGAGGCCGGGGACGGGAAGGCAAAGTCCCGGGGCCATGCCGCGATTGCGCGCCTCGAAGAGCGCCTCGCCTCGAGGGAGCGCGAGATCGAGAACCTCAAGAGACAGCTCCAGCGCCTCACCGACCACGCCAAGGGCATCGTGATCTGGCTGGGGCGGGATTTCCGCTGCGAGTACATGAACGCTGAGGTCAAGCGCCTGCTGGGATATTCCCCTGAGGATTACTTGGGCCAGAAGATACCCTGGGAGCGGTTCCTACACGAGGACGACCTGCACCTGGTGAAGGGATGGAAACAGGCGGTCAGGGATCGGGTTCCAAGCCTGGAGGGCGAGGTGAGGGTGTACACCGCCTTGCGATACATGCTCTTCTTGTCGTACCGGGTGTCCTTCGCCTACGACGCCGACGGCGCCTTCGACGGGCTCGACATCATCGCCGAGGACATCACCCAGCAGAAGATCGCCGAGCAGGAGCTCCGCAAGGCCAACGAGAAGGTCCAGGAGTTCAAGGCCCGGCTCACCGGCGGCGTGGGACGCAAGATCAAAGCGCTCAAGGAGTCTGAGGAGCGCTACAAGCAGATCGTCGAGGATTCGGGTGACATCATCTTCTCCCTCGATACCGAGGCCCGCATGGTATACATGAACGCCAGGGGGCTCGAGACCCTAGGGCTGACCCATGGAGAGGTGTACTTAAGGCCGTGCCGTGAGTTCCTGGCGGACGAGGCCTCGGAGAAGATCCTCGAGGACATGATCGGGCTCATCAGAGAGGGAAGGAGTCCGTCTCCGTTCGACCTGTCCATCGAAACATCCCGCGGCACGAGGATCTATCGGACCACCCTGGCGCGGATCGGCGAGCCCCCGCGGATCGAGTTCGTCTGCATCGCCCGGGACATCAGCGAGGAGATCGAAAAGAGCAAGAGGCTTCAACTCCTGGCCAACATCGAGCACTACAGCGCCGATGCCATCATCGGCCTGGACACCGACAGGACCATCATTTCATGGAACCACGGCGCAACCATGATGTTCGGGTGGTCGGAGGACGAGGCCGTGGGCAAGCCCGCCCTGCTCATCATACCGGACGAGGAGATCGCCGAGGCCGACCGGATGATCGAGGAGGTCAGGAGGACCGGCATGGTCAGGGACCTCGAGGTCCCGCGCAAGACCAAGGATGGCAGGATCATCGACGTTCTGATCACGATCACGGCCATGAAGGACAAGGTGGGGCGGATCTATGGGTTCTCCGCCATCATCAAAGACCTCACCGAGAAGAAGAAGATGGAGGCCGCGCTCATCCAGTCCGAGCGCCTGGCGGCCACGGGGAAGCTCTCCGCGAGCATCGCCCACGAGATCAACAATCCGCTCTATGGGATCCGAAGCTGCCTGAACCACGTGCTCGGCGCCAAGAAGGACGGCATCGACTACCAGTTCGTGCGGCTCGCCATCAAGGAGACGGACCGCATAGCCGACCTCATCAGGAACATGAAGACCTTCTACCAGCCCGACGAGGGCCGGGTCCAGAAGGTGGACCTCAGCGAGACACTGCGCGAGGTGTTCATCCTCAACCGGAAGTATCTCGAAGATCACTCGGTAAAATTGAGGTTCAAGCCCGACGGTGCATTCTTTGTAGAGTGCATACCCGATCAGATCAAGCAGGTCTTCATCAACATCATCAACAACGCGGTCGAGGCAATGCCCGAGGGAGGAGAGCTCCGGGTGAGCATACGGAACGACCGCGAGGCGGAAGCGGTGAGCATCTCCTTCGAGGACGACGGTGTGGGTATCGCGAGCGACGACCTGCCACGGGTCTTCGACATGTTCTACTCGAAGAAGACCTCGGTAAAAGGAGTAGGCCTCGGGATGTCCGTGATCTATGGCATCGTCAAGCGCCACGGGGGCAGCATCGACGTGGCGAGCGAGGAGGGGAAGGGCTCCACCTTCACGGTAACCCTGCCGGTCAGGAGCCTGTGGGCGCGCCAGATGCACCTGGATCTCGAGTAGCATGGAACACACCCTCAGCTCAGGCTTTGTCGCCATTCTGGGCAGGCCGAACGTTGGAAAGTCGACCTTCCTGAACACGGCAGTCGGCTACAAGATCTCCATCACGGCCGACAAGCCCCAGACGACCAGGAACCGGATCCTGGGAATCCTCGATGAGCCGGACGCCCAGATCATCTTCCTCGACACGCCCGGTATCCACGCCTCCGGGAAGGCCCTGAACGTCTACATGGTGGAAAAGGCGCTCAGCACGCTCTCCGACGCAGACCTCGCCATGGTCATGGCATCGCCGGCGGACACGGCCGAGACGCTCTCGGAGATAACGGGGTATGTCGAGAAGGCGCGCAAGGAATCGGTCCTCGTGCTGAACAAGGCCGACCTGGTGCGCAAGGAGGACCGGCCAGGCCTCGTCGAGCGGCTCGGGCAAGCCGGCTCGTTCCGGGAGAGCTTCGCCGTCTCCTCGCTCACTGGCGAGGGTGTGAGGGAACTGCTGGACGGGCTCAAACGGCTGCTGCCCGAGGGACCCCGGTTCTTCCCCGAGGACATGATCACCGACGCGCCGATGCGTTTTCTCTGCCAGGAGCTCATCCGGGAGAAGGTCTTCGTCCTGACGCAAAAGGAGATCCCCTATGCCACAGCCGTGGAGGTGGAGGAGTTCCGCGAAGGCGAACCGACCGTGATCATGGCTGCGATCCACGTGGAGCGGCCGTCCCAGAAGGCCATCGTCATCGGCGCGGGCGGGCGGATGATCAGGGAGATCGGCAGGCAGGCCAGGATGGACATCCAGAGGCTCCTGGGAAACCGGGTGTTTCTCGAGCTCTTCGTGAAGGTGTCCCGGGACTGGACCAAGAAGCCGTCGCGGCTGAAAGATTTCGGGTACGAATAATGCCGATCGTTGCCATCGTTGGACGACCGAACGTGGGCAAGTCGACCCTCTTCAACCTGCTGGTGGGGCAGGAACGGGCCATCGTGGGCCCCCAGCGGGGAATCACCCGCGACCGTATCTACGGAAGGGTGAACCTGGGTGAGGGTATGGAGGTCGATCTCGTGGACACCGGCGGGTTTGACACGACGGGCGAGGGGGAATTCTCCTCGCACATGCTCGAACAGACCATGCTTGCCATCCGCGAGGCGGACCTGCTCGTGTGCATGTTCGATGTGCTCTCGGAGCTCACACCCGACGACCGGGAGCTGGTCCGGATCGTCCGGGAGGCATCGGTGCCGGCGATCTATGTGGCCAGCAAGGTGGATCACCCGGACAGGGGTCTGGCTGCAGCCATGCTCTACGAGCTGGGCATCAGTGATTTCGTCGAGATCTCGGCCCGCAGGAGGCGGGGCATCGACGAGCTCAAGGAGCGGATCGCACAGGCGGTCCAGGACATTCCGCTCACCGATCTGGCGCAGGAGACCGAGGCCGTGAGGGTGAGCATCCTCGGGCGGCCGAACGTGGGCAAGTCGCTCCTGCTCAACCGGATCATCGGCGAGAACCGTTCGATCGTCTCTCCCGTGGCCGGCACCACCCGGGATTACATCGATACCCGGGTGAGCCGCGAGGGCAGGGACTACTTGTTCGTGGACACGGCGGGCATCAGGCGCAAGTCGCGCATCCAGGACATCCTTGAGAAGGAGAGCTCGCTGCGTGCCCTCAAGAACATCACGCTTTCACACATCTGCCTGCTGCTCGTCGATCCCTCCGAAGGGGTGACCGACCAGGACAAGCGGATCCTGAACCTCATGACCGATCACGGCAGGGCCTTTGCCGTGATCGTGAACAAGAGCGATCTCATAGCACCCGGCATGCGAACCCGGATCCGGGAGGAGATCCATCACTCGCTCACGTTCTTTCCGGACGTGAAGATCGTCTTCCTCTCGGCGCTCACGGGGAAAAACGTAGGCAGGATCTACCCGCTCGTGGACGAGCTCTTCGCCAAGACCACGGCCCGGATCCCGACCGGCAGGCTCAACCGGGTGCTCGCGGATGCCGCCGAGGCGCGCGCCCCGCAGGTGGTCAAAGGTAAACAGGTGAAATTCTACTACATAAACCAGGTGGGACCGTCCCCCCCGAATTTCGCATCGTGACCAACTTTCCCGACTCCCTCCAGACGAGCTACCAACGCTACCTCGTCCGGTCGATCAAGAAGGCGCTGTCTTTGGAGGGCATCTTCATCAGGCTTCGGTTCGTGCCCAGGACATGAGCCAGGTTTCCGTATCGAGGCATGCATATTCCTGCATCCGGGCGGTTTGCTGCAGACGGCTTGCTGGCCGTGCAGACGGTTTTGATCGTGCCGGGAGCTTCAATTCTGTGGCACCTCACCCGATCGTACAGGGATGGCCCGCAATACGATCCAGGGTCGAGATGGATGTCTCCTGGATACCGATACCTCAATACTTTTTTTATTCATCCGGCAACGGGCGTTTTCCTGGGACCGGCCGTAATCTTTCATCAGAATGTCACATCCGGCGGCTCATGCTCCCGCCTGTGTCATCCTCAATGGCTGCACAAGTGCTATTATTGCCTTCGTTGAGCCATTCTTCCGCACCTGGCAGCACTCGAGGGCCTGTGAGCTCTGCATGCCTTTGGAGAGCTGTTCTCCCCCCAAGCCCGGTCATATTCCCTTGCACCGGACGAACCCCTCACCATGTACATCCGAAAGAGGCCCCCGATACTCCTGCGACTGCAAACCAGGGCGAAGTCCATGGTTACGGCGGCAGCCCGGCATGTATTTTTGCGGGAAACCCCCGACATTCCCACGAGTTCATGGCTGTTATAGGCCCTGGTTGCAGCGGCAACCCGGCGCATGCTTCCTGGAGAGGTCTCTGGTACTCCTGGAGCTGAAAGCACGGCCGCAGCCCTTGGCTGCGGCAATGACCCGGGAGAGCGTGCGGCAATCCCGGTGTTACCCACGGCCTGATCTCCTGGTGGAGAATTTATTGCCGGGGTCTGGGTAAAACTGATTTCAAGCGCCTCACTCGTTTTTTGTTCTTGACAGGCCCGGAAAGAAATGTTTCTATGCATAGAAATGTTTCTACTAATAGAAACATTAGGAGGCAGCTGAGCAGGGAATCCCGCCGTCTTCTAAAAGCCTCCGGCGTTGTTTTTTCAACAAGGCCGGGGCCTTGCGCGGTCCCTGAAAACAGGGCAAACGTGGTTCTCTCTCCTGCGCGCACAAATACTGAAAGGAGGTTTTTAGCAAATGAGCATCAAGATCCTCTTGAATGAAGACGAGATTCCCCGCCAGTGGTACAATCTCGCAGCCGACCTGCCCACTCCCATGCAGCCGCCGCTCGGGCCGGACGGCAACCCGGTAAAACCCGAGGACCTCGCGCCGATCTTTCCCATGAACCTCATCGAACAAGAGGTGAGCACCGAGCGCTGGATCGACATCCCCGAAGAGGTGCTGGAGATCCTCTACCGGTGGCGGCCTTCACCGCTGCGCAGGGCCGTGTTCCTGGAGAGATACTTGGGCACCCCGGCCAGGATCTACTACAAGGACGAGGGGGTCTCTCCCCCGGGCAGCCACAAGCCCAACACCGCCGTGGCCCAGGCCTGGTACAACAAGCAGTTCGGCATCGAAAAACTCACCACCGAAACCGGTGCCGGCCAGTGGGGCAGCGCCCTGGCGTTCGCCTGCGCCCTCCTGGGGCTGGAGTGCAAGGTATACATGGTGCGGATCTCCTTCGACCAGAAGCCGTTCCGCAAGCTCATGATGAACACCTGGGGCGCGACGTGCGTTGCCAGTCCCAGCATGGAGACCCAGGCCGGGCGGGATATCCTGGCCAGGCATCCCGAAACCCCGGGGAGCCTGGGCATCGCCATCAGCGAGGCCATCGAGGAGGCAGTGGCCGACCCGCGGGGCAAGACCCGCTATTCGCTGGGCAGCGTGCTCAACCACGTGATGCTTCACCAGACCATCATCGGCCTGGAGGCCAAGAAGCAGCTTGCCAAGATCGGGGAGAAAAAGGTGGATGTGGTCATTGGCTGCGCCGGCGGCGGGAGCAACTTCGCGGGCATCGCCTTCCCCTTCGTGGCCGACAAGATCAACGGCGAGCAGATCGAGATCTGCCCGGTCGAGCCCTCGTCCTGTCCCACGCTGACCCGGGCGCCCTTCACCTATGATTACGGCGACGTGGCAAAGAGGACCCCGCTGCTGCCCATGCATACCCTGGGGCACGCCTTCGTCTCGCCCCCCATCCATGCGGGCGGATTGCGGTATCACGGTATGGCCCCCCTGGTGAGCCAGGCCGTGGTGGAGGGGCTGATAACCCCAAAGGCCCTGGATCAGACAAAGTGCTACCAGAGCGCGCTCCTGTGGGCGCGCACCGAGGGGTACATCCCGGCGCCCGAGACCTCCCACGCCATCGCCGCGGTCATCGACGAGGCCAAGAAAGCCAAGGAAGAGGGCAAGGAGAAGGTCATCCTCTTCAGCTGGAGCGGCCACGGGCTCATGGATCTCACGGGCTATGCCAGCTTCATGGAAGGCAGGCTCGAGGACTACCCCCTGCCCGAGCACGAGCTGCAGGAATCGCTCAAGTCCCTGGAAGGCCTTCCCAGGGCACCGAAGATCAAGTCGGGGAAGTGGTGATGCAGCAGGCACAGTGCTACGACGATCTTCGCACCCGGTGCCCGCAGCTCGGGCACCAGGTGCCTTTCTCCTACTGCAGGGCGCTCGCCGAGGGCATACCCTGCCGCAGGATCATCGACTGCTGGGCGGGCAGGGTGGATATCCACGGGTACCTCGAGCGCACATGTTCCCCGGAGGACCTCGCCGGAATAGCTTCGCCTCCAAAGCCCAAGCTGCTCCAGATCATCGAGCTGGCCCGGGCCGCCAGGAACAGGAACTCTCAGTAGAGGTCGGCCACCACGCCGATGCTCCGGTATATGCCCGCCGGAGTGATGCCCAGCATGTCCAGGCTCGCCTTCAGGTTCGAGGTATCGACCTTTTCCAGCTCCAACCCCGGCAGTAGACGGTTGGTGAGCACGTCAGAGACGTAGACGAGGTTCACGAGCCCGGGGAAATCCTCGGGGAGCTCAGGGGCATGGTGGGAGCGGATCACGCTCGTGAGCTCTCCGGGAAGCTCCCAGCTCCGGGCCAGCATGAGCCCGGCCGTGCAGTGGTCTATGCCCATGATCTCGCGCTCGGCCCTGCAGGAATCCATCTTTTTCTCGATGAGCATGCGATAGAAGAGGGGCTGGACTCCCGCGATGTACTGGTCGAGAACCACCTTCCCGATGTCGTGCAACAGCCCGGCCGTATAGGCGACATCCGGGTCGATCCTCTTCTGGACTGCGGCCAGGGCCTTGCAGAGCCTGGCGGTGGCCAGGGCGTGGTAGAACATGCCGCCCCGGCATAGGGAGTATCCGCCCTCCGCGAAGTGGTAGATATTCTCGATCTGCGCCGTCATGGCGATCTGGAGCAGCAGCTTGCTTCCCAGGTGCACCACGGCATGGTCAATGGATGCGATCTTCCGGGACAGCCCCATGTACGAGGAATTGCACATCCTGAGCACCTTGGCGGTCAAGACCTGGTCTTTCTTGATCTCCTGGGCCACGGTGTTCACGTCGACATCCTCGTCGGAGAGCATGTTGCCGATGGTCAGGGCGTTCTGCGGCACGGGCAGGAGCCGGCCGATGATCTCGAGGAGGGCGTCCTCTTCCACGGGCCCGGGTGGATGCGGATTTTCGCGTTGGGCCAGCAGGATCGGCTCGATCCGGTAATCGCCGGTGCCCGGCTCGAATGTCAGGCAGAACGGGTTGATTCCGCCAGCCTCCACCATCCTGATGGCGATGCCGTACTGCTTGAGGCAGGAAAGGGAGATCTCGAGGGTCCGGTGGACGATGTTGAGGTCCATGTCGTGAGACGAGAATGAGTCGACGAGCGCCCCGCCCGCGAGAAATGCCTGCATGCCCTTGACATCGGCGCCGCGCCGGATGAGCTCGTCGATGAAGACGGGGATGCCGGTGCTGGCGTAGTAGGTGAGGTGGTAATCGGGGATCTTGTTCACGGGCTCGGGCAGGAGTACGTGGAGCATGCCTCCCATGCCGGTGTTGGGATCGTGCACGGCAATGCCCACACACGAGCTCAGGAAGGCCTTCAGCAGACCATGTCTGCCGATGATCATACCTCCGGTGGGTACGATGGTAGTCACTGGGGTTCTCCCTGCCTTGTCATGCCAATACCGGAGCAGGCCCGGGACGCGCCGGTATCCCTGCTATGGTTAAGCAAAGCGATTTTGCCGACTCTTCATCACATTCAAAATCATAACACAGCAATATCCGTTTATCACACCGGTGATCACGGAAACAAGAAGAAATACGGGAAGGAGATAGGTGAGTGAGAGGTGGGCGACGAGAAACACGGCGATCAGGAGCTGCGCCGACATATGGGATGCGGCCCCGGCCACGCTCACCCCGATGGGCGAGAACAGCGACTTGGGCATCGCCCACATCACGAGGGCTGCGGTAATGCCGCCGCCGAGCGACAGGGCGAACATGGGCGAGAAGATGCCGCCCGAGAGGGCGGACGCTACGACCACCCTGGAGATCACCACGAAGAGCGCCCATGGGCCGCCGAAGGCATACAGGGTGCACAGGGTGATGATGTTTGCCAGCCCGAACCGCAGGAAGGGAGCCGGCCTGGGAACCAGGGACTCCACCCAGTGCAGTGCCACTGCCAGGGCGATGAAGAGCGCGATGGTCGCGATGCGGGAGTTTTTGTCCATGCTTGCCGATCCATCCTCATCCCTACCACGGGACGAGGGGACATTTCCACACACTTTGCACCAGGCGAGAAAGAGCGGGCGCTCCGGAAGCTTGCGTGCCCAAGCCTCGCACCCGAGATATTCGCCATCATTCGCGGCACGTCCCCCCATACGGGCGAACCGGCGGGACCATCAGGGCCAGGTGTAGAACCCGCCCCGGTTTTCTCCCTTGCGGCGGTACACGATCACGGTCGGGTTCTCCACACCCGCCAGGGACTCGACCTTCTCGAGCGCATCCTCGTAGTAGCCCACCTCGTCCACGAGGTGCAGGGTCTTGGCGGTTGCGGCGGTGAGGATCCTCCCGTCCCGGAACACGGCGATATCCTCTTCCGTCACGGGCCGGGCCTCCTCGACCCTGGCCATGAAGCTCGCGTGTAACTCCATCACGATGCCGGTCAGCAGCCTGCGCTCCGCGTCGGTCATGTCGCGGAGCGGCGTGCCCGCGTCCTTGAGCTCGCCCGAGGTAATGGTCTGGTTGTCCACGCCTACCTTTTCCATGAGCCCTTCCAGGCTGATCGAGGGCAGCAGGACACCCACGTTGCCCACCACGGCCGAGGGCAGGGCCACGATGTAGTCCGCAGCCAGTGCGGCCATGTAGGCTCCCGAGGTCCCCTGGCCGACAATGCACCCGACCACGGGCACCTCGCTGCTCTCACGGAACTCCCGGATCTTCCGGTACACCAGGTCCGAAGCCGTGTATCCCCCGCCGGGAGAATCGATCTTGAGGATGACGCCCCTGATACGATCGTCCCGGCCCGCCTTTTCCAGCACGTTGTCGAGCCGCTCCAGGGTGCCCTGCCTGTGCACGAAGGTGTCCCTGCTGCCGGTGGTCCTGATCATACCCAGGATCTCAACCACCAGGATCTTTTCTTTCGAGCCCTCGCGGATCACGCGCTCTTCCAGGGGAGGCACCTGGGCGAGGCTGGAAAGATCAACAGAAACAAAGGCACAGCCGCCCAAGAGAAGAACCGGGGCTGCTGCGGCAAGCAGTCTCTTGATCATGATTCCTCCTCTCTGCATACCGATACGTTCCTGTCCTAGAAAAATAAGGTGCAGCCGTTGTGGTTCCACTCCCGCCACCGCGACGGGGTCAAGGGGATCAAAACCTCGATGTTCGAGCGCGTGCCTTCTCGAACCCGCTTACGGCCGCTTGCCCTGTCATTCCATGCTCGATATCCATACCCGGCCTTTCTTCAGGAGGAAAGGGGACCTGCGGCTGCTTCAAGGGGCGCTTTCCGCAGAGGTTTTGCGCCCTTTTGGACCGGTTGCTCTTCAGGCCGGTGCCCCGATCTCGCCCCCCACGGTGATCTCGGGTATCAGCAGGGTGGGCTGCGCGTCGGCCACGCCCACGCCCTGGCCGTCCTTTCCGCAGGTACCTATGCCGTAGCCCATGTCGTTGCCCACGAGCTCGATCGACTTGAGGATCTTGGGCCCGTTCCCGATCAATGTCGCTCCCCGGATGGGCTCTCCGATCGTTCCGTTCTCGATGAGGTATCCCTCCGAGACGTTGAACACGAAATCACCCGTGACGGTGTTGACCTGGCCGCCGCCCATCTTCTTGACAAAGATGCCGGTGTGCGCCCGGGCGATGATGTCTTTGGGCTCGAGGGTGCCGGGCAGGATCATGGTGTTGGTCATGCGGGGGATGGGCCGGTTGCGGTATGATTCTCTCCTGCCGTTGCCGCTGATGGGCAGGTCGAACTTGATCGAGGTGATGAAATCGGTGAGGTAGGTCTTGAGCACGCCGTTTTCAACGAGCACAGTCCGCTCGGTGGGGTTGCCCTCGTCGTCGTAGCCCATACTCCCCCGAAGGCCCTTCACGGTGCCGTCGTCGACCACGGTGATGGCCGGGGAGGCCACCATTACGCCTACCTGCCCGGAGTACACGGACAGCCCCTCGCCGGCCAGGTCCGCTTCGAGCCCGTGGCCGATGGCCTCGTGAACCATGGTCCCTCCCGACTCGCTCGAGAGGACCACCGGCATGGCGCCGCCAGGCGCCCGCCTGGCGTGGAGGGTGCTGAGCGCCCGGGAAAGGGCGCGTTCGGCGATGAGCTCCGGCGGGTCCTCGTCCAGGAGCTCGAAGCCCCGGGCGCCTCCCACTGGCTCGTAACCGGTCTCCATGAGCGAGTCATGGGCCAGTACGCCCTGGACCACGAACACGATGGATTCGCGCCGGTCCTCGGCCATGAAGCCCCGCGAGTTGGCAACCAGCACGTTCCTGAGACCGTCGCCGTAGATCACCCTCACTTGGACCACGCTCTTGTCGAAACCCCAGGCCCGCTTTCCCGCTCGCTCCACCATCTCGATCTTCCTGCCGGGCTCGACCTTCATGGGGTCCACCGAGGAGAGTACGAACCCTCGAACAGGCCTTTTCTCCAGGGAGATCTCCGAGTCGAAACGGCCCTCGTCCACCGCCGCGGCCACGGTGTCTGCAAGCTCGTCCAGGGAAGACAGGTCGTTGGTGTAGGCATAGGCGCTGCGGTCCCCGATCACCACGCGCAGCCCCACGCCGCCCTCGACGGTGCTGACGAATCGCTCGATCCTCCTCGCCTCGGAGACGATGGAAGTGCCCTGCTTGTGCTCGATATAGATCTCGGAGAAGTCTCCGCCGTTCTTCAGTGCCTTTCTCAGCAGCCGTTCAATGGGAAGGTCCTTCAGCGCTGTTTCCATGATTTCACCTCCCGGGCCATGTCCCGTCTTACGTCTCGTTCCTTGATCACCTCTTTCTTCCGATACTCCTTCCTGCCCTTTGCCAACCCGAGCTCAACCTTGATGAGGCTGCCCTTGAGGTACACACTCAAGGGCACAAGGGTGAACCCCTTTTCCTTGATCTTGGCCGAGAGCCTCAGGATCTCTCGCTTGTGGAGCAGGAGTCTTCTCTTGCGCTCGGGCTCGTAGTTGAAGATCGAGGCCTGCGCATACGGAGCGATGTGGAAGTTCGTGATAAAGGCCTCCGAGCCGATTACCTGGGCGTAGCTGTCCTTGATGCTGCCCCCGCCGCAGCGGAGCGATTTCACCTCGGGACCGAAAAGCTCGATCCCGGCCTCGATGGTCTCGAGGATATCGTAGTTGCTTCGAGCCTTCTTGTTCAGACACAGCGTGCGCTGGGAATCACTCCTGGCCATGGATGACCTCGATGATCCTCGGCTCCTCGATCCCCCTGCCCAGAAACTTCACGACCCTCATGCTCGCCAGGAAGGCCAGCACGGCCCCGGCCGCCTGGAACCAGACCGGGGAGTCCGCGGCCTGGGTGACGAAGAGGACGGTGATCACGAACACGAGCGGGATCATGAACGCGAAGAACGACGCCTTGAGCACCGATGATCCCTCCATGGCGATGATCACCCGGTCTCCGATCTCCACGGGCTCCTGCGGCCGGGGAAGACTCAAATCCATGCGGGTCTTCGCGAAGCTGTAGCAAACCCCGGAGGCCTGGCAGCCCGCGCAGGCGGCCTTCCGGTCCACGGTCACCTGGACCCTTGTGTCGAGCACGGCTTCAACTGTTCCGCAGACAGTATTGATCATGGCGTTTTTTTAGTTCAGCGCCAGGAGATCGGAAGAGTTCCGGGCGATCTCCTTGTCCATGAATTCGTAGACCTCGCGGGCCGTCTTCATGTGGAAGATGTGCTCCACGATCTTGCGGCATTGGGAGAGGTCCACCTTCCTTGCCATCTCCTTGACGTGGGAGATGGCGAACGCGTTGGTGGAGAGCGTATCGATGCCCATGCCCAGGAGGATGGGCGTATAGATTTCCCTGCCCGCCATCTCGCCACACATGGAGACCGTGATGCCGGTGTTGTGGGCCGCGTCGACGGTGAACTTGATGAGCCTCAGCACCGCGGGATGCAGGGGCTCGTAGAGGTAGTTCACGTACTCATTGCCCCGGTCGATGGCCAGGGCGTACTGGATGAGGTCGTTGGTGCCGATGCTGAAGAAGTCCACCTCGGTTGCCAGGATGTCGGCGATGGTCGCAGCCGAGGGCACCTCCACCATGATCCCCACCGGGATGTTCTTGTCGAAAGGCACCCCTTCCCGGAGCAGCTCTTCCTTGGTGGCCTCGAGGATTTCCTTGGCCTGGAGCAGCTCCTCCATGCCCGAGATCATGGGGAACATGATCGAGGTGTTGCCGTAGTGGCTGGCCCTGAGGATGCCCCTGAGCTGGGTCTTGAAGATGTCGACCTCCTTCAGGCACAGCCGGATGGCCCTGAGTCCCATGACCGGGTTCATTTCGCTCCTGAGCTGGCCCAGCGAGGAGTAGAACTTGTCGCCGCCCAGGTCGAGGGTCCTGATCACGGTGTTGTAGGGCGACACGGCCTCCACCACGGCCTTATATGCCTGGAAGTGGTCTTCCTCGCTGGGGATGCGGTTCCGGTTGAGGTAGAGGAACTCCGTCCGGTACAGTCCGATGCCCTCGGCCCCGTGGTCGAGCACGGTCTTCACCTCGTCCTTGAACTCGAGGTTGCCCTTGACCTTCACGTACTTGCCGTCCTTGGTGACGGCCGGCGACTTGGCCTTTTCCTTGAGCTTTAGCTCCAGGGAGATGAACGAGTTCGCCCGGTGCTTGTACTCCTGGATCTGGTTCT